>JADLEG010000312.1 GCA_020846275.1 Alphaproteobacteria bacterium | reverse complement strand
GGTGCTTGGCCGAGCAGGTCGGCGTGAAGGCGCCGGGCACCGAGAACAGCACGACCGTCTTGCCCTTGAAGATCGAATCCGTGGTCACTTCCTGGATGCCGTCCGCGCCCTTGTAGCTCAGCGTCATGGACGGAACCTTGTCGCCAACCTTGATCGTCATCGTTCAAACCCTCCCGAAATCGGCAATTCCATACGAGCACGGAGATCGCTCCGCGGTCCGACAATAGATAGTCAATGCGCCGATACTGTCCAGTGCCGGCTATTCCCTAGGCCCCGTAAGGTCATGGCCGCTTGGCCATCGGCCGCGTCGCCGCCTGCGCCTGGTCGAGCGCGGTCAGCACGGCCTCGCTGGTCAAAAGCTCGGGCAACGCGATGCCCTGCGGCGCGGCGGGGCCGTAGACCACGTTGAAGGGAATGCCGTAGCGGCCGAACTTGGTCAGGTAGCGGCCGATCACCGGGTCGGGCCGGGTCCAGTCCGCGCGCATGCTGACGATCTCGCCGCCGCCCAAGCGCTCCGCCACCGTGCCGCGCTTCAGCACCAGCGTCTTGTTGGCCTGGCAGGTGATGCACCAGTCGGCCGTCACGTCGACGAAGACGACGCGGCCCTCGGCAACCAGGGCGGGGATCGCGGCCTCGTCGAACCTGCGCCAGTGGTCGTCCTTGGCGGCCATCGCCGCGTCGCGGCTCGCCGTCGCCGGCAGCGCCATCGCGATCGCCACGGTCGCGATCACATAGGCGCCGACCGCCAAGGGCGCCGCGCGCCGGATCGCGCCGGGCAGGCGCTGCGCGAAGGCGAAGCCGAGGGCGAGCGCGACCAGCAGCGCGGCCACGATCGCCGCCGCCGGCGCGCCGCGCTGGGACGCCAGCACCGCGATCAGCCATGCCGCCGTCAGCGCCAAGGCCACGCCCAGCGCGCGTCGCAGATGCAGCATCCATCGCCCCGGGCGCGGCAGGCGCGTCGCAAGCCCGGGGAAGGCCGCGATCAGCAGGTAGGGCAGCGACAAGCCCAGCCCCAGCGCCAGGAACACGGCGACGATCTCGGGCGCACCGCGCGACAGCGCGAAGCCGACCGCCGTGCCAAGGAAGGGCGCCGAGCAGGGCGTCGCCAGCAAGGTCGCCAACGCGCCGGTCAGGAAATGCCCCATCATGCCGTGGCTCGCGGCCTTGCTTTCGGCCGCGTCGAAGGCCCAGCGCGGCCCGCCGATCTCGAACCAGCCCATCAGGTTGCACGCGAACAGCACGAGGATGGCCGCCATCGCGGCGATGAAGCCGGGCTGCTGGAATTGGATGCCCCAGCCCACGGCCAGCCCCGCCGACCGCAGCGCGATCGCGCCGCCCGCCAGCAGCAGGAAGGACGCGATGATCCCGGCCGCCGCGGCGATGAAGCCCAACCGCACCTCGCCGCGATCGCCGCCGCCATGCCCGACCACCGACATCATCTTGAGCGACAGCACCGGCAGCACGCAGGGCATCAGGTTCAGGATCAGCCCGCCCAGCAGCGCCACCAGCAGCACCCCGCCCAGCACCGCCAGGTCGCCGCCGCCGCCAAGGTCGGCCGCGCTGCCGGGCACGACCGGCGACTTGATCTCGGCCGTCCGCGCGCCGTCGAGCAGGGTCAGCGTCACGCCGCTGGCCAGCGCCACGTCGGGCGGAACCTTGTCCGTCGCGATCGCCGATACCAGGATGGCGCCCTCCGCGGCTCTTATCACGCGCGGCTTGGCAAAGCGCAGGCCCGCCGGCCCCTCGACGATCAGGTCGGGCGACGCCAGCGGCTCGCGCGCGGCCACGCGCACGGCAAGCGAGGCCCCTGCCCCGTCGTCGCGCAGCAGCGACACACGCTCGACCGCAAGCCCCGCCGCGCGACCGTCCCCCGGCACCTTGGCGCGCCAGCGATCGACCAGATCGACGAAGGGCGAAGCAACCGGCGACCCCGCGGGCAGGTCGACCGCCAGCTCGGCATGGGCCGGCACGCAGATCTTCTCGCACACTAGGTAGTCGACCGAGGCGCGCAGCCTGACCGGCTCGCCCCGCTTCTTGGGCCGCGCCAGGACGGGTAGCAGCACCTCGCCCTGGTAGCCGAAGGTCTCGATGCCCAGCAGCGTGTGGCGCTCCGGCGCGGGCCACAGCAGGCTCGCATCGGCCAGGTTCTCCGACCCCGACCAGTCGACCTGCGCCGGCAGCCCGGCGTCGCCGGGCGAGCGCCAGTAGGTCCACCAGCCCGGCTCGAGCCGTATCTGCAGGCCGAGTCGCAGTTCGGCCAAGTCGCCCGTCGCCGAAACGGCGGAGACCAGCCGCGCGCGGGCGAATTCGTGCTTGTGCCAGTCCGACGCCGCGGTATCGGCGGAGGCGCGCGCCGCCATGGCCGCGAGGCCGCAGCATGCCGCGAACAAAGCCGAAACAATCCGCCAGCCGCGTCGGGTCATTTAATCAGTCTGCCCAGTATTGGCCGCATTGGCGGCGGCCACGCACTAGATATATAATTTTTCCGGCGCGCCGGATGCGTCACATTGCCGTGTTGGGGGAGCGCGGCGGGAAGAGGCATCGTGTCTTGCGCGTTCGTCCATCGAGGAGGTGAGCGCCGTGCAGGAATCCTCGTCCGGATACATGGCAGGCCAGCTCTTGATCGCGATGCCGCAGATGCGCGACCCGCGGTTCCAGCGCAGCGTGATCTACATGTGCGTGCACGACTCCAAGTGCGCGATGGGCCTTGTCGTCAACCGGCTGGTCAGCTCGCTCACCTTTCCCGACCTTTTGCAGCAGCTCAACATCGACGCGGAGAACCTGAAGCAGAGCATCCGCGTGCATTTCGGCGGGCCCGTGGAATCGGGCCGCGGGTTCGTCCTGCATTCCGGCGACTTCCAGGAGCAGGGCACCACGCCGGTTCCCGGCGGCCTGGCGCTGACCGCGACGATCGACATCCTGAAGTCGATCGCCCAGGGCGGCGGGCCGCGACGGTCGCTTCTGGCCCTCGGCTATGCCGGCTGGGGGCCGAAGCAGCTCGACGGCGAATTGCAGGCCAATGCCTGGCTGTCGGCGCCGGCCGACGAGGACATCGTGTTCGATTCCGACCTCGACACGAAATGGGAGCGGGCGATGGCCAAGATCGGCATCGCGCCGGCGCAGCTGATGGGTCTTTCCGGCGACGCCGGCCACGCCTAAGCTCCGCCTTCCCGTTCCGGAAAGGCGCTTGCGATGCAGATACAACCCGTGGCCGGCGCTCTGGGCGCCGAGATCGCCGGCGCCGACCTGGCGCGGCTGAGCAATGCCGACACCGCGGCGATCCAGGATGCCTTCCGCGACCATCTGGTGCTGTTCTTCCGCGACCAGCACCTGACACCCGAGCAGCAGATGGACTTCACGCGGCTGTTCGGGCCGCTGCAGGTCACGCCCTTCGTCAAGGCGATGGATGGCTATCCCTACATCGTGCGCGTGCTGAAGGAGGCCGACGAGAAGGGCATCAGCACGTTCGGCAATGCCTGGCATGCGGACTTCACCTCGCTGCCCGAGCCGCCGCTGGGTTCGGTGCTCTACGCGCTCGAGGTGCCGGCCTATGGCGGCGACACCATGTTCGCCAACATGTACGCGGCCTATGACGCGCTGTCGGCGGGCATGAAGCGCATGCTGGAGGGGCTGAAGGCGATCCATGTCGGCAAGCCCTACGGCACGAAATATGGCCCGCCCAGGGACATGAAGACCTCCCGCTCGATCGAGATCGAGCGCAACCGCCCCGACGCCGACATCGAGGTGGCGCATCCCGTGGTGCGCACCCATCCCGGGACCGGGCGCAAGTCGCTGTTCGTGAACCCGATCTACACGCTGCGCTTCGACGGCATGAGCGAGGCCGAGAGCCAGGGGCTGCTGGAGTTCCTCTACGCGCACGCCATCCGGCCCGAGTTCACCTGCCGCTTCCGCTGGAGCAGGAACGCGCTGGCGCTGTGGGACAACCGCTGCACGCTGCACTACGCGGTCAACGACTACGACGGCAGCCGGCGGCTGATGCACCGCACGATGGTGGCGGGCGAGCGACCCTAGGAATTTCGTCGTCGTTCGAGACGACCCCTTGCGGGGCCTTCTCAGGATGAGGAAATTCTTCCGTCTATTCTCACGTCCTCGCCCTGAGGAGCCGCCGAAGGCGGCGTCTCGACGGGCAGATCAGCGCGAATAGAATTCGATGACGAGGTGCGGTTCCATCTGGACCGGATAGGGCACGTCCGCCAGGACGGGCGTGCGCAGGAACTTCGCCGTCAGCTTGTTGTGGTCCGCCTCGATGTAGTCCGGCACGTCGCGCTCGGTCGACTGCGTGGCCTCCAGCACCAGGCCCAGCTTCTTCGACTTCTCGCGCACTTCGACGACGTCGCCTTCCTTGAGCTGGTGCGAGCCAATGTTCAGGCGCTTGCCGTTCACCCGGACATGGCCGTGGTTGATGAACTGGCGCGCCGCGAAAACGGTGGGCACGAACTTGGCGCGGTAGACCACCGTCTCCAGCCGCTGCTCCAGCAGGCCGATCAGGATGTCCGAGTTGCTGCCGCGCCGGCGCACCGCCTCGTCGTAGATCTTGCGGAACTGGCGCTCGCCGATATTGCCGTAGTAGCCCTTGAGCTTCTGCTTGGCCGCGAGCTGCGTGCCGAAATCGGTCGGCTTCTTGCGCCGCTGGCCGTGCTGGCCCGGGCCGTATTCCCGCTTGTTGACCGGGCTTTTCGGCCGACCCCACAGGTTCTGGCCGAAGCGTCGATTGATCTTGTACTTGGATTCCGCGCGTTTGCTCATGGCTGGTCCTTTGGTTAAGCCCTTGTTGTCCCGATAGTTTCTCCCGGATTCTCATCCGGGGAACGGGGCCGCCCAGGCGCTCGCGCCGACTGCCCACCTTCTCGGAAAGAGGCGCGGTTTTAGGGGAACGAAGGGGGGATGTCAAACGGCGCAGAAGGCCGTCAGCCCTCGCTTTTCCGCTTCCGGCGGCGGCGGACCGGCTCGCCCAGCTCGTCCGTGCCGGCGCGCCAGTCGGTCAGGCACGCGACCATGCCGTGGAGCGTGCGCAATTCCTGCTCGCTGAGCTGGGCGCGCTGGAACATGTTGCGGATGTTGCGCACCATGCTCGGGCGCTTCTCGATGTTGCGCAGGAAGCCGCATTCGTCGAGCTCGCGCTCCAGCATCGTGAAGAAGTTCTGCAGCATCTCCTTGCCCGCGGGCGGCGACCAGCCGTAGCGGTCCTCGCGGCCCGGCGTTTCGTCGGCGGCCTGGAACCATTCGTAGCCCACGAGCAGCACGGACTGCGCCAGGTTCAAGGACGAGAAGCCGGGATTGAGCGGGATGCGGATCAGCGCGTTGGCCAGCGCCAGGTCGTCGTTGACCAGCCCCGCGCGCTCCGGCCCGAACAGCACGCCCACCTTCTGCCCCTCGGCGACCCTGGCGCGCATCTCCTTCGCCGCCTCGCGCGCGGTCAGCACGGGCTTCACCATGTAGCGCTCGCGCGCCGTGGTGGCGTAGACCGCCTGCAGGTCAGCGATCGCCTTGGCCGTGTCGCCGTAGAGCGTGGCGCCGTCGAGCACGCGGTCGGCGCCGGATGCGGCCGCGACCGCCTCGACATTGGGCCAGCCGTCGCGCGGCGCGACCAGGCGCATCTCGGTGATGCCGCAGTTCAGCATGGCGCGCGCCGATGTGCCGATGTTCTGGCCGAGCTGCGGGTTGACCAGGATGAACGGAGGCGTCGCGCCTTCGGCCCGCGATGCCTTGGTCTTGTCGGTGCCGGCCATGCGAGCGCGGGATCAGGCCGCGCGCGCGCCGTCGTGGAACAGCTTGTAGGTGATGCCGTCCTCGAGCGCGTTGAACGACGCGTCCATGATGTTGGGCGACACGCCCACGGTGGCCCAGTGCCGTCCGTTGCCGTCCGCGCTCTCGATCATCACGCGGGTCACGGCCTTGGTGCCGTCCTGCGGCGTCAGGATGCGGACCTTGTAGTCGAGCAGGCGCATCGAGGCGAGCGAGGGATAGCGCGGCTCCAGCGCCTTGCGCAGCGCGGCGTCCAGCGCGTCGACCGGACCGTTGCCCTCGGCCACCACGATCTGGCGCTCGTTGCCGATGTCGATCGTGATGACGGCCTGCGAAACCGTCACCAGCTCGCCCTTGGCGTTGTGGCGGTGCTCGACCTGAATTTGGAAGCGGTCGAGCGCGAAGTACTGCGGCACGGCGTCGAAGGCGCGGCGCGCCAGCAGCTCGAAGCTGGCCGGCACGTCGTCGAAGGCGTAGCCCTGGAACTCCTTGGCCTTCACGTCGTCGAGCAGCCGCGGCAGGCGCTTGTCCTGGGGGTCGGACTGGATGCCCAGCTCGCGCAGCCGCGCCAGCATGTTGGCGCGGCCGGCCTGGTCCGACACCACGACGTGGCGGCGGTTGCCCACCGCCTCGGGCGGGACATGCTCGTAGCTCGCGGGATCCTTCTCGACCGCCGAGGCATGGAGCCCGCCCTTGTGGCTGAACGCCGCCTCGCCGACATAGGCGGCATGGCGGTTGGACGCGCGGTTGAGCCGGCGGTCGAGCAGGCGCGAGACGTCCGCCAGGCGCGGCAGCCCGTCGCGCGGCACGCCGGTGTCCAGCCCCATCTTCAGCATCAGGGTCGGGATGATCGAGACCAGGTTGGCGTTGCCGCAGCGCTCGCCCAGGCCGTTGATCGTGCCCTGGACCATGCGCGCCCCGGCGCGCACCGCGGCCAGCGAATTGGCCACCGCGTTCTCGGTGTCGTTATGGCAGTGGATGCCCAGCCGCTCGCCCGGGACGACCTTCGCCACTTCGCCCACGACGCGTTCGATGCGGTCCGGCAAGGTGCCGCCGTTGGTGTCGCACAGCACGACCCAGCGCGCGCCGGCCTCGTGCGCGGCCTTGATCGCGGCCAGCGCGTAGTCCGGGTTGGCGGCATGGCCGTCGAAGAAATGCTCGGCGTCGAACAGCACCTCGCGCCCCTGCTTCACCGCGTGGGCGACGCTCTCGCGGATCATCGCCAGATTCTCGTCGCGCGGCACGCCCAGCGCCACGTCGACATGGAAGTCCCAGCATTTACCCACAAGGCAGATGCAGGGCGTCTTGGCGCCCAGCACGGCGGCAAGTCCGGGATCGTTCGAGGCGCTGCGCCCCTGGCGGCGCGTCATGCCGAAGGCGGCGACGCGGGCGGTCTTCATCTTCGGCAGGGCCGCGAACACCGCGTCGTCGGTCGGATTGGCGCC
>JADLEG010000311.1 GCA_020846275.1 Alphaproteobacteria bacterium | reverse complement strand
GGTGCTTTCGGGCCTGGCGCGGCGCATCGACAAGGACCTGCAGGCAAGCGCGGTCGGCACGCCGGCCGAGGTCGAGCAGTTCTTGAAGACGGTGTGAGGGCACGATGTTCGATCTGACGGGCCGCGCAGCTCTGGTCACCGGCGCATCGGGGGGCATCGGGGCGGCGATCGCACGGGCGCTGCACGCCGCGGGCGCCAAGGTGGCGCTCAGCGGCACGCGCACGGCGGCGTTGGAGGAATTGCGCGCCGAGCTGGGCGAGCGCGCCTTCGTGACGCCGGCCGACCTGTCGCAGCCCGACGCCGCCGATGCGCTGATCAGGCAGGCCGAGCAGGCGATGGGCGCGATCGACATCCTGGTCAACAACGCGGGCCTGAACCGCGACATGCTGCTGATGCGGCTGAGCGACAAGGACTGGCAGACGGTGATGGAGGTCGACCTGTTCGCCGCCTTCCGCCTGTCGCGTTCGGCGCTGCGCGGCATGGTCAAGCGCCGCTGGGGCCGGATCGTCGGCATCGGCTCGGTGGTCGGCACGATCGGCAACGCCGGCCAGGCGAACTATGCCGCCGCCAAGGCCGGGCTGGTCGGCATGTCGAAGTCGCTGGCCTACGAGGTCGCGACGCGCAACGTCACCGTCAACGTCGTCTCGCCCGGTTTCATCAAGACGGCGATGACCGACAAGCTCAACGACGAGCAGCGCGCCAAGATCACCGACCGGATTCCCGCCGACCGGCTGGGCGAGCCCAAGGACGTGGCGGCCTGCGTGGTCTTCCTGGCCAGCGAGGAGGCCGGCTATGTGACCGGCCAGACCTTGCACGTGAACGGCGGAATGGCCATGATTTGAGCCGTCACGTCGCCGCGGGCGGCGGCAATAAGGCCGAGGCGCGCGCCGGCTGGCGGCTGGTCAAGCCAGGGGAACTGTGTTACGAAACCGCCCTTCTGCCGGTCCGGTGCCCCGAGGCCCCGGCTACGTGGCGGGATTTCCTTTAGATAAGAACGGGTTGAGGGATAAGCAGCAATGAGCGATGTCTCCGAGCGCGTGAAGAAGATCGTGGTCGAGCACCTGGGCGTCGAAGAGGCGAAGGTCACCGACAACGCCAGCTTCATCGACGATCTCGGCGCGGACAGCCTGGACACGGTCGAACTGGTCATGGCGTTCGAGGAGGAGTTCGGCCTCGAGATTCCCGACGACGCGGCCGAGAAGATCCTGACGGTCAAGGACGCGATCGCCTTCATCGAAAAGCAGGCCGCCTGATCCTTTAAGGCGCGCGACCGCTTCCCCGCATAAACCCAACGGCAAGTCGCGATGATGGATTCACGGCGCGTCGTCGTCACCGGCATGGGACTTGCCACGCCGCTGGGCGTCGGCCTGGATAACAACTGGTCGCGCCTGCTCGCGAGCCAGTCGGGCGTGCGCGCGATCCAGGCCTTCGACGTGGCCGACCTGCCGGCCAAGATTGCGGGACAATTGCCGCCGGGCGACACCGCCTCGGGCCTGTTCAATGCCGACGACTGGGTCCCGCCCAAGGACCAGCGCAAGATGGACCCCTTCATCGTCTACGCCATGGCGGCGGCGACGATGGCTGTGGAGGACAGCGGCTGGAAGCCGCAGGACGACGAAAGCCGCGAGCGCACCGGCGTGATGATCGGCTCGGGCATCGGCGGCTTGCCGGGCATCACCGAGGGCGCGATCACGCTGAAGGAAAAGGGGCTGAAGCGCATCAGCCCGTTCTTCATTCCGTCGAACCTGATCAACCTGGCGTCCGGCCATGTGTCGATCAAATATGGCTTCCAGGGACCCAACCACGCGGTCGTCACGGCCTGCTCGACCGGCGCGCACGCGATCGGCGACGCCACGCGGCTGATCCAGCTCGACGATGCCGACGTGATGGTGGCCGGCGGCACCGAGGCGGCGATCTGCCGCATCGGCATGGCGGGCTTCGCGCGCGCCAACGCGCTGTCGACCAATTTCAACGACACGCCCGAGCGCGCCTCGCGTCCCTGGGACAAGGACCGCGACGGCTTCGTGATGGGCGAGGGCTCGGGCATCGTCGTGCTGGAAGAGCTCGAGCATGCGCGCAAGCGCGGCGCCCGGATCTATGCCGAGGTGATCGGCTACGGCATGTCGGGCGACGCCTACCACATCACCGCCCCGGCCGAGAACGGCAACGGTGCTTTCCGCTCGATGCGCAACGCGATGAAGCGCGCCAAGCTGAACCCCGATGACATCGACTACATCAACGCGCACGGCACCTCGACCCCGCTGGGCGACGAGATCGAGCTCGGCGCGGTCAAGCGCCTGTTCGGCGATGCCGCCTACAAGCTGTCGATGTCCTCGACCAAGTCGGCGATCGGCCACCTGCTCGGCGCGGCCGGCAGCGTCGAGGCGATCTTCTCGATCCTGGCGATCCGCGACCAGGTCGCGCCGCCCACCCTCAACCTGGAAAACCCGTCCGAGGGCTGCGACATCGACCTGGTGCCGAAAGTGGCCAAGAAGCGACGCATCCGCCGTGCCCTGTCCAACTCCTTTGGCTTCGGCGGCACCAACGCCAGCCTGATCTTCGCGGGCCCGCCCTAGCGCTTCGAGCCTGCCGCGGTTGAGCGGTAGCCAATCAAAATCGCGTCATCCTGAGGAGGCCGCGCGCGCGGCCGTCTCGAAGGATGGGGGGCCACGCCCGCGCGATACCCCGAAATCGCCGCAATTCTGCTAGACTCTCGCCCGTGATGCGACGGCGGCTTCATCTCCTGATCGCGGTCGGGCTCGGCCTGTTCGGCGGGCTGGCCGTGCTCGTGTTCTGGGGATTCGCGCAGTTCACCCGGCCCGGGCCGCTGGAGCAGGACACCACGATCATCGTCGACCGCGGCGGCGTGGAGCAGGTGACGCGCGTGCTGGTCGACGCCGGCGTGCTCGATCATCCCGTTGTGTTCGCGCTGGCCGTACGCCTGACCGGCGCGGCGGGGCGCCTGAAGTCGGGCGAGTACCTGTTCCCGGCGCATATCGCGATGGAGGATGTCGCCCGCCTGCTGCAGAGCGGCAAGACGGTCGACCGCAAGCTGGTCGTGCTCGAGGGCATGACGACGGCCGAGATCCTGCGCATGCTGACCGACCAGGCCGGCTTCACCGGCGCGCAGGCCAGCGCGCTCGAGGGCGAGCTGATGCCCGCCACCTACTACTACAAATACGGCGACGCGCGACCCTGGATGGTCCAGCGCATGCGCGAGGAGATGCGCCAGGCGGTGCAGGAGCTGTGGGCCAAGCGCGCGCAAGGGCTGCCCTTCGCCAATCCGCGCGAGGCGGTCACGCTCGCTTCGATCGTCGAGAAGGAGACCGCGCGCGCGTCGGAGCGGGCGCGCGTCGCCGGCGTCTTCATCAACCGGCTCAACAAGGGCATGAAGCTCGAAGCCGACCCGACCGTGGCCTATGCCGCCGCCAACGGCCAGGGCCGGCTTGACCGGCCGATCAGCAAGGCCGACCTGGCGATGAAGCATCCCTACAACACCTACCAGGCGGCGGGCCTGCCGCCCGGTCCGATCGGCAATCCCGGCCGCGCGGCTCTTGCCGCCGTGCTGAACCCCGACAAGCACGAAGACCTGTTCTTCGTCGCCGACGGCAGCGGCGGGCACGCCTTCGCCAAGACCTTGGCCGAGCACCAGAAGAACGTCGCGCGCTGGCGCCAGATCGAACAGCAGCGCAATGGCCAGGCGCCCGCGACCGCGCCCGCCGCCGCGCGGCCGAGCCAGGCCGCGAACTGAGACTCAGCTCTTCGACTTCGCCGGCGCGCGCGCCAGCAGCCAGTCGGAAACGAACCGCGGCAGCACATTGAGGAACCACGCGCCGAGATACATCGGCAGCGGGAAGGCGATGCGCCGCTTGCGCCGCCGAAGTCCGCGCCGGATCATCCGCGCCGCCTTGTCGACCGGCCACAGCATCGGCATGCGGAAATAATTCCCGCGCGTCATCGGCGTGTCGACGAAGCCGGGCAGCACGACCGACACGGCGACGCCCTCGGGCGCAAGGCGCACGGCCAGTGCCTCGCCCCAGGCCTTCTCGGCCGCCTTGCTGGCGGAATAGGCCGGCGCGCCGGGCATGCCGCGCAGGCCGGCCAGCGAGGAGACGATCGCGATCTGCCCGCGCCAGGCGCCCGGCCGGCGCGCGCGGCCGCGGATGCGGTCGAGCGCCGGCAGCACGGTGTTCAGCACGCCGTCGACATTGACGGCGAACACGTGCCGGACCGCCGCCGGCCCGTCGTCGCCCGTGCCGGTCGTGACGGTGGAGATGCCGGCATTGGCGATCACCAGGTCGAGCGGCGCGCGCGCATCGGCGTCGTTGATCCAGCGCGCCATCGCCGCCGCATCGGTCACGTCGACGGCCCGGCCGATCGCCGCCGCGCCCAGCAGGCGGCAGCGGTCGACCACCTGCGACAGGCGCCGCCGGTCGCGGCCGCCCAGGTGCAGGGTCATGCCCGGCCCGGCATAGCAGGCGGCCAGCGCCGCGCCGATTCCGCTCGAAGCGCCGGTGATGAGGATCGAGCGTGGCTGCATGCCCCTTGTCCTGGCGGCCTCTGCCGCCGGTATCCGCCGCCGATATCCGCCCCTGGCATCGGCCGGGGCATCTGCCCCTAGCGATCAGGTGGCCGGCCGAGTATAGATTGGCCGCCCGCCCCGCCGCCGCCTATTTCAGCCCCCCAGGAGATCCCGGATTTGCCCATCGCCAGCATGACCGGATTCGCCCGCGCCGCCGGCCGCCAGGGCGCGCGCGGCTGGACCTGGGAGGTGCGCAGCGTGAACGCGCGCGGGCTCGACGTGCGGCTGCGCCTGCCGCCGGGCGCCGAGGCGCTGGAAAGCCCGGCCCGCAATGCGGTTTCCGAACGATTGAAGCGCGGCTCGGTCAGCCTGAACCTGCAGCTCGCGGCCGATGCCGGTGCCGGCAACTACCGCATCAACACCGCGATGATCGAGCAGCTCCTGGCGCTGGCCCAGGCGTTCAAGGGCCGCGTCGATCCCGGCGCGCCGCGCCTCGACGCGCTGCTCGCCGTGCGCGGCGTGGTCGAGCCGGTCGAGGCCGAGGAGGACGAGGCCGCCCGCGAGCAGCGCCAGCAGGCGATGCTGAAGAGCCTCGGCGAGGCGCTGGCGCAGCTTGCCGCCGCGCGGTCGGCCGAGGGCGCGCGGCTGGAACTGCTGCTGGCGCAGCGCCTGGCGGAGATCGAGGCGCTGGTGGCGCGCGCCGGCGCCGCCGCCGCCACCCAGCCCGACGCGGTCAAGGCGCGGCTGAAGAAGCAGGTTCAGGACCTGCTGGAGACCCAGCCGGCGCTGAGCGAGGACCGGCTGCTGCAGGAGGCGGCGCTGATCGCCGCCAAGGCCGATGTGCGCGAGGAACTGGACCGGCTGACCGCCCATGTCGCCGCCGCGCGCGACCTGCTGGGGCGCGGCGGCGCGGCCGGCCGCCAGCTCGACTTCCTGTGCCAGGAGTTCAACCGCGAGGCCAACACGCTGTGCTCCAAGTCCACCGACATGGATCTCACGCGAATCGGGCTTGACCTGAAGACCGCGATCGAGCAATTGCGCGAGCAGGCCGCGAACGTGGAGTAGCCGGTCGACCCATGGAACCCTTCGTCCTGCGCCGGCGCGGCGTGATGTTGGTGCTCTCCTCGCCCTCGGGCGCGGGCAAGACCACGATCTCGCGCCGGCTGCTCGAGCGCGACGCGGACCTGCACATGTCCGTGTCCGTCACCACGCGGCCCAAGCGCCCGGGCGAGGTGGCCGGGCGCGACTACCACTTCACCGACCTCACCCAGTTCGAGCTGATGCGCAACCGCCAGGAACTGTTGGAGTGGGCCAAGGTCTTCGGCAACTACTACGGCACGCCGCGCGCGCCGGTCGAGCAGGCGCTGGGCGCCGGCCGCGACGTGCTGTTCGACATCGACTGGCAGGGCACGCAGCAGCTAGCCGAGCACGCGCGCGCCGACCTTGTGAGCGTGTTCGTGCTGCCGCCCTCGACCGCGGAGCTCGAGCGCCGGCTGCGCGGCCGGGCGCAGGACCCCGACGAGGTGGTGGCCCAGCGCATGGCCAAGGCCGCCGACGAGATGACGCACTACGAAGAGTACGACTACATCGTCATCAATCGCGACATCGAGGAAAGCGTCGAGGCGGTGCAGTCGATCCTGGGCGCCGAGCGCCGCCGCCGCCACCGCCAGATCGGGCTGAACGACTTCGTCAAGGCGCTGCGCGAGGGGCAGTAGCGGCGAACGCCCTGGCCAGCGCGCAGAACGCGGCCACGTCCAGCTCCTCCGCGCGCTTTTCCGGCGCGATGCCGGCGGCTCCCAGCAGCGCGATCGCATCCACGCCCAGCGACTTCAGGCTCTGGCGCAGCATCTTGCGGCGCTGGCCGAACGCGGCCTGGGTCACGCGCTCCAGCGCCGCGACCGCGACGGGCTCGGGCGCGTCGCGCGGCACCAGGCGCACGACGCTCGACGTCACCTTCGGCGGCGGGGTGAAGGCGCTGGGCGGGATGTCGAACAGCAGCTTGGCCGTGCAGGCCCATTGCGTCAGCACGCTGAGCCGCCCGTAGTCCTCGCCGCGCGGCGCGGCGACCAGGCGCCGCGCCACCTCCTTCTGGAACATCAGCGTCATCGACGCGTAGTCGCGGGCGCGCTTCAGCCAGCCGACCAAGAGCGGCGTGGCGACGTTGTAGGGCAGGTTGGCGACGATGTGCCGCGGCGCCGGGCAAAGCGAAGCCGGGTCGATCGCCAACGCATCGCCCTCGATCACCACCACCCGGCCCGGATAGGCGGCGGCCAGTTCGGCGAGCGCCTGGACGGCGCGGGGGTCGCGCTCGATCGCGACCACAAGTGCGGCCGGCCCTTCCAGCAGCGCGCGGGTCAGGCCGCCCGGACCCGGGCCAATCTCGACCGCGCTGGCGCCCGCAAGCTCGCCGGCGGCGCGCGCGATGCGCCGCGTCAGGTTGAGGTCGAGCAGGAAATGCTGGCCCAGCGATTTCTTCGCCAGGAGGTCGTGGCGGCGGATGACCTCGCGCAGCGGCGGCAGCGCCGCGGCCGCTTGCGCCGGCGCGCTCACACCCTCAGGTCGACGAAGGCGGCGCGGCGGATGTCGCGCAGGTAGCGCCGCGCCATCAGGTCCAGGCGCTGCTGGGTGATGCGGTCGCGGATGTCCTCGCGGCCGGGCAGCGGCGTCGGCTCCGGATCCTTGCGGTCGCACACCATCAGCGTCATGACCGTGCCGGCGTCGGCCTGCACCGCCGCCATCGCCTGGCCTGGCTTCAAGGGCTCGACCAGCGCGCGCAGCGGCCCCGGAAGCTCGGTCATCGCCACGTCGCCCAGGTTGACCGAGCGCGAGCGGCCCATCGCCTTCACCGCCTGGTCGAAGGCCGCGCAGTCCTTGGCGGCGGCGGCGGCGTTGTCGAGCTGGGCCCTGAGGGCGTCGATGTCGCCGGCCGGCGCGCGCGGCGGGATCGGCAGCATGGCCTGCTGCAGCTTCAGCCGCGGCGGACCGGCGCCGCCGGCCTCGCGCTTCTCGATCAGCGCCAGCAGGTAGTAGCCGCCGACCGTGCGCACGGGCTTGGAGATCGTCGCCGGCGGCATCTGCTTCAGCACCGCTTCGAGCTGCTCGTCGAGCTGGCCCTGCTGCACCCAGCCCAGGTCGCCGCCGGCCGCGGCGCTGGCGCTTTGCGAGAATTGCCGGGCGATGGCGGGGAACCGCGCGCCGCGCGCGAGCTGATCGATCAGCCGCTCCAGGTTCTTCAGGACCTCGTCCTCCTGGTCGGGCGAATCGACCGCCAGGAAAATCTCCGCGACATGCATCTCGGGCTGGCCCCGGCTCGCCTCGATGCGCTGGAGGGCCTCATCGACCTCGTCGTCGCCGATCTCGACTTTCGGCTTCAACCGGCGCTGCACCAGCTTCTGCCAGGCCAGCGTCGATTCGACCTGCTGCACCAGCGCCGAACGCGGCACGTTGTTCGACTGCAGGTATTTGTCGAGTCCGCCCGCCGGCATGTTGTTCTGCTTCTCGAGATCGGTCAGCGCGCGGTTGAGCTCCGATTCCGTGATCTTCACGTTCTGCTTGTTGGCTTCCTGCTTCTGCAGCTTCTCGTCGATCATGCTTTTCAGCACCTGCTGCAGGAAGCGCTTGCGGTTCTCCGGCGTGTCGGGCGCGTTCGACGACACCAGCGCGAACTGGACGCGCGCGTTGAGGTCGAAATACGAGATGATCTCGTCGTTCACCACCGCGGCGATGCGTTGCATGTCCTGCTGGGCGCGCGCGGGCAAGGCAAAGACCAATACGGCGGCCGTCGCGGCCAGCGCCGCCACCTTCCATGATCGTCCCAGGCCGCCGTTGCCGCTCATTGGTTCGACCCGAACAGGTTGCCGCCGTTGATCTTAGGCGCGTCGAAGCCACCCGCCAAGTCGCCCAGCAGGCGGAACGTCAGCTTGAAGTAGATCGTGTCGCCCGCCGCGACCTCCTGGTTGGCGGTGAAGGTCCGGAGCCACCGCACGTCGAAGATGAAGCACTCGTCCTGATAGAGCGCGCCGGCGCCGTAGTTGATCCAGCCCAGCCCGTTGCCTTCGTTCAGGTCGCGCAGCCCGTTGACGTGGACGGTCCAGTTCTGGTCGATCTTCGAGGAAAGATACCCGGCGGCCTGCTGCACTTGGCCGTTGGAGAACTGGGTCGACGGCGCGCGGATGTACGAGCCCTGGAGCTGCAGGATCGGCGGACCGACCACGGCGATCGTCTCGTTGCGGCGGATGGTGAATTCATCCTTGTCCAGGCGGAAGCGCGTGATCACGTCGAACCAGGGATGCGGCGACATCTCCACCCGCGCGACATAGTCGCTGCGGTGGCCGGCCAGTCCCGACCCCTCGGTGAACTGCTCGTTGGTGCGCAGGTTGTAGCTCTGGCCGAAGAACGTCGTCGCGTAGCTGCCGCTGGAGTGGTAGAGGCCGGTCTTCAGGCCGTAGATGCCGCGGGTGCCGCCGTCCACGCGGTCGGTGCCGGTGAAGCGGTTGGGATTGAACAGGCGCGTGTCGTCGAACTCGACGTCCACGCTGTCCTCGTTGGCGATGCTGGCCGGGTTGTGGCCGTTCGGCGCCACGAAACCCGCCAGCACCGGCTCGATCAACTGGCGATACTCCTCGCCCTGGCGCACGAACGGCAGGCTCCACTGCACGCCGAGCTGCGGGAACAGCCGCCCGGTCTCGCCGTTGTGCTCGACGTCCGGCCGGCCGGGATCGCGCACGTTGTTGACGCTGTAGGCGTCGGCCTGGACCGAGGCGGAAAAGCGGTACACCTCGCCGATCGGCGAGTAGTAGGGCACCTGATAGCCGCCGATCACCGACGCGCGCCGGCTGTCGGGGCCGTCGTTGCGCTCCAGCACCATCGTGTTGGCGTCGAGGCTGAAGCGGCCGCCATGCGAGGCCGCCTCGCTGACGTAGTTGTAGTCCCACATGACCGGCACATAGGGGGTGGTGCGCTGGGTGTCGGTCGAGCGCAGACCCTGGAACGCGTAGGCGTTGGCCGAGGCGTAGCTGCGGCCCATGAAGCCCTCGACATAGGCGTTCGAGGTGAGGGTCTGGACGTTCTGGTTGTAGAGGTCGGTGTTGGTGATCTTGTAGAGCGACAGGTAGGTGCGGTCGCTGGCGCGCTGCACGTCGAAGCCGGTGCGCCAGGTGTCGTCGACGTCCCATCGCCCGCGACCGAAGACGTGGCCGCGCAGCTTGTCCTCCTCGACCGTCGTGGCGTCGGTGGTGTCGAACAGCTGGTTGATGCCCTGGTCGCTGCGCGCGACGCTGCCGTCAACCAACAGGCTGCCGGTCGGGAACATCTGGCGGTATTCCATGCGCCCGACCGGACCTTTTTTGGTGCTGTACATCGGCAGCAGCGTGACGTCCTTGTCCTTGTCGATGGCCCAGAAATAGGGCACGCCGCTCATGAAGCCGAGATTGCTGTTGTAGACATGGGTCGGGACCAGGAAGCCGCTCTGGCGCTTCACGGTGGGGTCGGGATGCTGGAAATAGGGCGTGTAGGCGACCGGCACGCCGAACATCTCCATCCAGGCGTCGTTGTAGCGGATCACCTGCTCTTCCTGGTCGTGCACGACGCGCCGCGCCTTGAGCTGCCACAGCGGTGCGCGCGAAGGGTCCTCCTCGCAAGGCTTGCAAGCGCTGAACACGCCCTTGGACATCTCGGTGCGGTTGCCGCCGGTACGTCGCGCGCCGTTGGCGGCCAGGCGCGAATTGTCGGTCAGAAGGACGCGAATGTCGCGGATCACGCCCTCCTTCATCGCGTCCATCAGTTCCATGTAATCGGCGAACATCACCTCGCCCGACGGCTCGATCAGGCTGACATTGCCCGACGCCGATACGGTGTTGGTGCGCTGGTTGTAGGTCACGGTGTCGGCCAGCAGGGTGCGCTCGCCCTGCGTCACCTCGACATTGCCGCGCGCCACCACGACGCCGAGCTCGTTGTCGTAGGTCAGCTCGTCGGCGGTCAGCACCGCTTCCTGGTTGGCGTCGAACTGCTGAAGCTGCTGCGCGCGTGCCGGCGCGGGGCTTGCCGCGGCGACGACCAGGAGGGCCAGCAGGACGACGAGGGGACGAAGGAGCGTCGCCATCAGCCGTCCTCGAGATGCAGCAGCATCGCCGCACCCAGCATCGAGCTGACCCCCGCCGGCGTCCATGCCGCCAGGATCACCGGGATGGTCGCCGACAGCCCCAGCGCGAAGACGATGTCCGACACGAAGAACAGCAGGAAGCCCGACACCACCCCGCCGGCGATCAGGTAGGCGGTGCCGCCGCGCCGCGTGGGTCTGAGCGAAAAGGTCGCCGCGATCAGCACCATCGCGCACAGCAGCAGCGGCACGGCGAGCTGGGCGTGGAAGTGCAGGCGGTGGCGGTGCGCCGAGAAGCCCGCCTTCTCCAGCGTGTTGATGAAACCGCGCAGGTCCCAGAACGACATCGTGTCGGGCGAGGCGAAGCTGTCCTGGATGCGCTCGATCGTAAGGTCGGTCGGCAACTCGTAGGTGGCGACGAAGCTGGTCGGCTGGTCCGGCAGCGAGACCAGCACCCGCTCCAGCAGCCAGAATCCGTTGCGCAGCGACCCGCTGGCGGCATCCAGCCGGCCGACGAACTTGTCCTTGCCCTGGTAGAGGAACACCACCACGGTCTGCAGCTCGTTGGTCGTCTGGTCCATGCGCGTGGCGTGGATCACGGCCTGGCCGCTGTTGTCGCCCTGGCGCAGCCACAGCCCGGTCGACGACAGCGACAGCGCGCTGACCTGGCCGCGGAAATACAGGCCCTCCATGCGCTCGAAGCGCGCCAGCAGGACCGACGAGATCGGGCTGAACAGGCCGACCTGGATGATGCCGATCGCCGCGGCGATCGATAGCGCCGGCAACAGGAACTGCCACACCGAGATGCCGGCGGCGCGCGCCACCACCAGCTCGTTGCTGCGCGTCAGGCGCCAGAACGCGAACATGCTGCCGAACAGCACCGCGAAGGGCATCACCTCCTGCTCCATCTTCGGCAGCTTGAAGGTGGCCATCTGCAGGATGACCCAGATCGTCACCATGTCCTTGCCGGCGGC
>JADLEG010000310.1 GCA_020846275.1 Alphaproteobacteria bacterium | reverse complement strand
CTCGATCTTCAGCGGCAGGTTCGTGCGCATCGCGTCGCGCCCCTCGCCCGAGGCGAAGTCCAGCCGGTAGAAGCGCGTGGCGATCCAGCGCTCGGCCTCGAGCTGGCGGAAACCGATCGAGACCGGGCCCAGGAAGGCGATCGTCGCCTGGCGTTCCTGCTCCTCCTTGCTGAGGACGTCGATCGGCGCGAACAGCACCTTGGCGGCCTTGATCTCGTTCTGCTGCTCCATCAGCCCGATATAGCGCGCGGTCGAGCGCGGGCGGATCGACGCGGTGTCGATGAAGAACCCCTCGATATGCCCCTCGGACAGCGCGCAGAGGATGGCGCCAACCACCACCGTGGTCTTGGGGTCGCGGATGCAGCCCGACGGGTCCTGGAAGGGATACCAGCCGCCGACATGGAACTGGTGCATGGCGCGGATGCGGTCGGGCGGCACCGGCAGCTTCGACTGCACCGAGCCGTAGACCGCGGGCAGGCGCGACGGGCGGCCCGTCAGCAGCAGCAGGTCGCAGTCGTACAGCGCCACGATCTCGCAGAGCTGGCCGAGCATCTGGCCGATGTCGCGGCGGATGATGTTGTCGATCGCCTCGGCCGTGGTGCGGATCTCGACGTCCAGCAGCTTGAACTCGCGCCCGCCGGCCTCGCGCGCCGCGCTCTCGACGAACTCGATCACCTGGTCCGACGGCGCGCTGCCGTTCTGGAACACCTCGCCCAGCCGGCGCGCGTAGACCGGGTTCTGCCGCCTAAGGTCGACCTCCTCGTAGAAATGCATCAGGTCGAGCGCGATCGGCACCGCGAACTGGCTGGCGAACTGGCGGCGCAAGGTGCGGTTGCGGCCGGGCTGGTTGATCCAGTCCGCGCCGAACAGCCGGGACAGCAGCGACTTGGGATCGTTGACGCCCGCCTTCTTCAGCCCCTCGCGGATCGCCGGCAGGACCTGCAGCTCGATCAGCTGCACCAGTATGTCGTCGCCCGCCTTGTTGAAGCCCTCGCGGAAATCCTGCAGCGGCTTGATCAGGATCGCCTCGTCGCCCTCCGCGCGGAAGGTGTTGACGATCAGGTCGGTGGTGCCGCCGCCGACATCGATGCTGGCGATGCGCAGCGACTCGCGCTTGTCGCCCTCGCGCACGCGGCCATAGAGCTGGAACAGCCCGCGCACGTCGCCCTGCATCTTGGTGGTCAGCTCGTTGTAGAGGAAGACGAGCTGGGTGCAGGTCGCCTCGTCCCACTCCACGCGCACGCGCGGGCTCTGGCGGTAGTCGGCCTGGCTCTTGCGCTGGCCCGGCTTGTCGTCGATCTGCGCCTGCCAGCCCAGCACCTCCCAGGTGTGGCGCACCGCCCACTTGGCCCAGCGGCGCAGGATCTTCTGCTCGGCCAGCGGCATGGCCGGCGGCAGGGTCAGGATCACCTGGCGCAGCCGGCGCGGTATGTCCGAGGGCTGGCGCTCGGCGCGCTGCGCCGGCGAGTTCATGTGCACCATCGCCTGGTAGATGATCTCGCTCAAGACGAACATCATCAGCGAGCTGCGCGTGTAGCGCGCCGAGGTGGCAAGGATCGCCGGCTGGCGCATGAGCTGGCGGAACTTGCGCGCCTGCGGGTCCTTCAACAGCGCCAGCGGCGTGCCGGCCTCGTTGAGCGTCATGACGTAGCGCCCGGCCAGCGCCGGTGGCTCGCGCTCCGCCCGGTCGGGCGACCAGCCGTTGAAGCGCCACTGATGGACCTGCGGCGCCTCGTCCCACAAGTACCGTTTGGGACTTGACATGCCGGTCGAGCCTTCGGCGCCCAGCGCGTCGAAGGCGAGCCGGCTGGCCTCGGGCCCGACGCGCACGATGGTCGGCCACACGAAGCCCTCCGGCCGGCCGCTCTGACGCGAGCGCCAGGACTGGAAATCGGCGCGCGCGAACTCGATGCGCGATTCGAACGGCTCCTGGTAGCGCAGCTCGGGCCGCGACAGGTCGCGCAACTCCAGCACGTAGCTGTCGCCCAGCCGCGTGCCGGTCTGCGGGCGCGATTCGATCATGATGCCGCAGGTCCGCGCGTTGCCGAAATCGAGCACCAGGTCGACGTCGATCGGCGCGACGTTGGCCACCGGCACCAGGCGCAGGATCTTGAAGATGCTGGCGTCGGCCAGCGCCTGCAGCAGGGTCAGGTACATCGCCAGGTGCTCGCAGAAGCGCGGCTCCTCCTCGCCGCCGGCGCCGCGCCGGCGCGCGCGGCGGTGGTCGTCGAGCAGGTCCTTCAGCCACTTGTCGACCCAGGGCGCGTTCAGGAACCAGCCGTTGTCGCGCTCGAGATGCGCGAAGCGGAACTGGTCGCCGCGCTCGACATTGTCGCGCCACAGGGCGGGGTAGGGCTCGCTGCCGTCGTGGTCCTCGATCGTGGTGTCGAAGGACAGCACGACGCGGTGCGTCATGCCGGGATGCTCGGTGGTGGGCGCTATATAGACCCGCGCCCAGTCCGAAGGGCCCGGCGCGAAGCGCGGCGTGCCGTCCGGGCGCTGGCCGACCACCTGCGGGAACGGCACCGGCAGCCACTTGTTCTGGAAGATCTCGAACACGTTGCGGGCGGTGAAGGAATAGTCGTAGCTGCCTTCCTCGCCCGACTGGCGGTCGAGCACCGTGCCGTCCGGCGCCTGCGCCATCACGTAGAGATCGTAGGGATCGGCGTCGGCGTCGGCGGCGGGCTGGTCCTTGCGCTGCTCGCGAAAGAACAGCGCCGTGCGCTTCAGCGCGTCGAGGTTGAGCGCGAAATCCATGAACTGGATCAGCCCGCCCGGGATCAGGCTGACGACGTCGCGGTATTCGGGAAGTCTGACCATGTCGATCGTCGTCCTATCGGCGGGGCCGCATGCGTTCGCCGCGCACCGGCGGCAGGTCGGCGGGCGGCGGCGTGGAATTGTCGGTGTTGCTGTCGGGTGGCGGCAGGTCGTCGGCCGGCGGCGCGTCGTCGGGGGCGGGCGCGTCGTCGGGCGGCGCGGCGTTGTTGCCCGAGGGGCCCGGGGGCCGCGTGCGGTCGCCGCGCGCGCCGGTGCTGGGGCCGGGCGCGGGGCCGGCATCGGTGTCGCCGCTCGGCGTGTCGCCGCCCTTGCGGCGGATGGTGGCGTTCCAGCGCTGGCCCTTCTCGGGCACGCCGTCGCACTTGGCCTGGCCGCCCTCGCTGGTGCAGTCCACGCGGTTCTTGGTGTAGTTGCCGCCGCCGGGGCAGCGCATGTGGTCCTGGTCCTCGATCACCAGCTTGCCGCTCTCGTCGAAGCGCGCGCTCGACGGGGCCGAGCAGCGCCGCCCGCTGGTCTCGATCACGGTCGACCGGCCCTTGCCGTTGGCGTCGAAGCAGTACTCGATCACCACCGGCTCCTTGGTCTTGGCGTTGAACAGGCCGGTGGTGTTGTTCCAGCAGCCCTTGAGGAACGACAGGTCGCCCGACTTCTTGGCGTCGTCGGGGATCGTCAGGTCCTCGTCGGGCTTGGGCTCGTCCTTGGCGGTGTCGTCGTCGGGCGCCGGCTGGGTTTCGTCGGGCGGCTGGGTGGTGTCGGCGGGCGGCTCGGTCTTCTGGTCCGGCGGCAGGCGCGATTCGTAGGTCGGGCGTTCCGGCACGCGGCAGTCGCGCTTCTTGCCGGCGACCGCGGCGGCGAGCCGCGCCATCTCCTGGCGCAACAGCGCCTCGTCGCCCTGCAGCGCCAGGTATTGCGCCTCCAGCGCGTCGGTCGGGGTCGGCGCCGCCAGCACGTCGCCGCGCGGGAACAGCCACAGGGCGAGCAGCAGGGCGATCGCCACGCCCGTGGCAAAGGGCAGCAGCCAGTACTGGTAGCGCG
>JADLEG010000309.1 GCA_020846275.1 Alphaproteobacteria bacterium | reverse complement strand
AGCAGGTGTCGCTGGAATCCATGCTGCAGCGCGGCCGCGCGCCGGGCGAGACCGTGCCGGTCGTGCTGACCACCCACGACACCGAGGAGGCGGCGATGTTCCGCGCGCTGGCCCGGATCGAGAAACTGGACGCCGTGATCGAACCGCCGCGCGTCATTCGCATCGAACAACCGGAGGGCTGAACTTGGCCAAGGCAAAATCGGAAACCGCCGCCAACCTGAACATGATCAGCGACCGCAACCTGGCGCTGGAAGCGGTGCGCGTGACCGAGGCGGCGGCGCTGGCCGCATCGAAGCTGATGGGCCGCGGCGACGAGAAGGCGGCCGACCAGGCGGCGGTCGACGCGATGCGCGTCGCGCTGAACGCGCTGGACATCCAGGGCGAAGTGGTGATCGGCGAGGGCGAGCGCGACGAGGCGCCGATGCTCTACATCGGCGAGAAGGTCGGCACCGGCAAGGGCCCGGCGATCGACATCGCGCTCGACCCGCTCGAAGGCACCACCATCACCGCCAAGGGCGGCGCCAACGCGCTCGCCGTGCTCGCCTTCGCGGACCGCGGCAAGTTCCTGAACGCGCCCGACGTCTACATGGACAAGATCGCCGTGGGCGGCGGCCTGCCGGAAGGAGTCGTCGATATCGACGCCGCGCCGAAGGAGAACCTGGTCAACCTGGCCAAGGCCAAGAAGGTCGATATCGGCGATATCGTCGCCTGCATCCTCGACCGCCCGCGCCATGCCGAGCTGATCGCCAAGGTGCGCGAGTCGGGCGCGCGCATCCGCTTGATCTCGGACGGCGACGTCTCGGGCGTGATCGCCACCGCCACGCCGGAGAGCGGCGTCGACATCTACCTGGGCAGCGGCGGCGCGCCCGAGGGCGTGCTGGCGGCCGCCGCGCTGCGGTCGATCGGCGGGCAGATGCAGGGCCGCCTGCTGTTCCGCAACGACGACGAGAAGGGCCGGGCCAAGCGCCTGGGGATCACCGACCTGACGCGCAAGTACGGCCTCTTGGACCTGGCGTCGGGCGACGTGATGTTCGCCTGCACCGGCGTGACCGACGGCGCGATGCTCAGGGGCGTGCGCCGCTTCGCCGGCGGCGCCAAGACGCATTCCCTGGTCATGCGCTCGAAGACCGGCACGGTGCGCGTGATCGATACGACGCATAATTTCCAGCGCAAGAAGATCGTGGTGTGAGCGGGGATTTCCTCATGCTTCGACGGGCTCGGCATGAGGAACGTTCTATCGGCCTCATCCTGAGCTTGTCGAAGGATGAGGCTTCAATCCCATGACCGCCTTCCTCGGCGTCGAGCGTTCCCTGACCGACCGGCAATGGCGCGCGCGGGCGGCCGACGATCGCGTGGCGATGGCGCTGGCGCAGCGCTTCGACCTGCCCGACGTGGTGTGCCGCGCCCTGGTCGGGCGGGGCATCGGCATCGACGACTGCGAATCCTATCTCGACCCGACCCTGCGGCGCCTGCTGCCCGATCCGTCGCACCTTAAGGACATGGACGCGGCGGTCGCGCGCCTCGTGCGCGCGATCCGGTCCGGCGAGAGCGTGGCGGTCTTCGGCGACTACGACGTGGACGGCGCGACCTCGTCGGCCCTGCTGGCGCGGTTCTTCGCGGCGATCGGCGCCAGGCTGGTCGTCTACATCCCCGACCGGATGAAGGAGGGCTATGGCCCGAACGCGCCGGCGCTGCTGAAGCTGAAGGCCGAGGGCGTCGCGGTCGCCATCACGGTGGATTGCGGCATCACCGCGCACGCCCCGCTCACGGCCGCGCGCGAGGCCGGGTTGGACGTGGTGGTGATCGACCACCATGTCGGCGAGCCGGCGCTGCCGCCGGCGGTCGCGGTGGTCGATCCCAACCGGCTCGACGAATCCTCGCCGCATCGCCAGCTCGCGGCGGTGGGCGTCGCGTTCCTCCTGGCGGTCGGGATCAACCGCGCGCTGCGCGCGGCGGGCTGGTACACGACAGCGCGGCCCGAGCCTGATCTGAAAGCGCTGCTCGACCTTGTCGCGCTGGGCACGGTGGCCGACGTGGTGCCGCTGACCGGCGTCAACCGGGCGCTGGTGCGCCAGGGGCTCGAGGTCATGGCGCGCCGCGCCAATCCCGGCCTGGCGGCGCTGGCCGAGGTGGCCGGCATCAAGCAGGCACCCGATGCCTATCACCTGGGGTTCGTGCTGGGGCCGCGGGTCAATGCCGGCGGGCGGGTGGGCGAGGCGGGGCTGGGCGCGCGGCTGCTCGGCACCGACGATCCCGCGGAGGCACGCGCCATCGCGCAGAAGCTCGACCAGTTCAACCGCGAGCGCCAGGACATCGAGCGGCAGGTCCTTGAAGACGCGATCGCCCGCGTCGAGGCGGCGGGCGGCCCGGGGCCGATCGTGCATGTCGCCGCCGAGGCTTGGCACCCCGGCGTGATCGGCATCGTCGCCAGCCGGCTCAAGGACCGCTACGGGCGGCCGGCGCTGGTGACGGCGATCGGCGCGGACGGCGTGGGCAAGGGATCCGGCCGGTCGGTCGCGGGCGTCGACCTGGGCACGGCGGTGATCGCCGCCCGGCAGGCCGGCCTGCTGGTCAACGGTGGCGGCCACGTGATGGCGGCGGGCTACACGGTCGCGCGCGATTGCGTCGAGCGTTTCGGCGCGTTCATGCGCGAGCGTATCGGCGGGCCGGACGGCGCACCGCCCCGCGCGCTGGTGGAGATCGACGGATCGCTGCAGCCCAGCGGCGCCACGATCGGTCTCGCCACGGCGCTCGCCAAGCTCGAGCCCTATGGCGCCGGCAACCCGCGGCCGGTCTTCGCGCTGCCCGACCTGCGCGTGACCCATGCCAGCGTGGTCGGTAACGGCCATGTGCGCTGCACCGTGATGGGCACCGGCGGAGCCCGCATGCAGGCGATCGCCTTCTGCTGCGCGGAGACCCCGCTCGGCCGGGCGCTGCTGGCGCCGAACGGCACGCCGATGCACCTCGCCGGCACGGTCAAGCTCGACACCTGGCAGGGCCAGGAGCGGGTGCAGTTCACGATCGAGGACGGGGCCAGGGCAGGGGGCTAGAGCATCCCCAGCGACACTTTGCCCTTGGGGGGCGGGAAGGCCTTGTCGAGCTCGGCGAGGTCTTCCTTCGTCAGCCTGATGTCGATGGCCGCGATGTTCTCGCGCAGATGCGCGGGATCGGTCGCCTTGGGGATCGCGATCACGCCGGGCTGGGCCAGCGTCCAGGCCAGCGCCACCTGGTAGATGCTGGCGCTGTGCCGCTTGGCGACCGCGTCGATGCCGGGCTTGCGCGTCAGGCGGCCCTGCTCGAGGGGCGAGTAGGCCATGATCGGCATCGAGCGCTTGCGCGCCGCGGGCGCCAGGTCGAACTCGATGCCGCGCCGCGTCAGGTTGTAGAGCACCTGGTTGGTCGCGCAGATGTCGCCGCCCTTCAGCTTCCAGACCGCCTCCATCTCGTCGAGGTCGAAGTTGCTGACCCCCCAGCGCAGGATCTTGCCGGTCTTCACCAGTTCCTCGAAGCCCGCGACCGTCTCGCCGATCGGGTGCGAGCCGGGCCAGTGCAGCAGATAGAGGTCGATGCGGTCGGTCTTGAGCCGCTTCAGGCTGCGCTCGCAGGCCGCCACCACGCCGTCGCGCGAGGCGTTGTGCGGATAGACCTTGCTGACGATGAACAGCCCGTCGCGCCGGCCCTTGACGGCCTCGGCGATGATCTCCTCCGCGCCGCCCTCGCCGTACATTTCGGCCGTGTCGATCAGCGTGACGCCGAGGTTGAGCCCGAGCCTGAGCGCCGCCAGCTCGGCCGCGCGGCTGCGCGCGCTCTCGCCCATGCGCCACGTGCCGAGCCCGAACACCGGCATCGCGCCGCCATCCGGCAGCCTGGTGGTGCTGATCGCCATGGCGCATCCTTCCGAGGCATGGCCCCGCGGACGGGCAGCTTGATTTCCCGGGGTCGGGGGGGTAACTAGGCCCGCATTCTGCTTAGCCGAGCACTGTCCCCTTCGTCTAGAGGCCTAGGACACCGCCCTTTCACGGCGGTAACACGGGTTCGAATCCCGTAGGGGACGCCAAAAATTCAATCACTTAGATGACGCTTGCTGCCATCTGGGCAGCGCGTATCCAATGGACGACCAACGAGCCGGGTTCCGGCGGGTTCGACGGCGATGGGTTTGGGCGTCATGCCCACGGATTTCCGAATTGCATCCTCGCCTCGTTAGGCGACCCGCGAAGCCTATTTCGGATTCGCCAGCAGGACCGGCAGGATGGCATCCGCCATTCGTCGATGCCCGAGCGCGTTGGGGTGCGGGTCGCCGGGCATCGCCCAAATGTCTTCGGGCCGAAGGCCGGTCATCGACGGCAGCAGGTCGACGAAGACGTAGCCGTCCGTCTCGGCGATTTTCCGCATCATGTCGTGAATGAACCCGAACGGATAGGCGGTGAGATTGTGCACGTCCGGCGTCATCACGAAATAGAGCCGGATGCCGCGTTCCTTGCTAAAGGCGGCCAGCTTCTTGAGTTGCTGCTGCATGGTGATGAAGCCCGGCGCATCTGGCGTGTAGACGCCGCGATAGTGATCGACGAGGCTTTCGGCGCCCGATTTGTCGAACAGGCGATGGAACGCGATCCACAGCGTTACCGCCAATTGACTGTGGCGCAGCAGGAAATTCCCGCCGCCCGGCGGCAGATTCTCGGCATCGCGCAAGAAATAGAGCACGACGATATCCGTCGGCTTCACCTCGGTAAGCTGCTTGAAAAACCGCGTCACGTAACGTTCGGCGTTGAAATTCCCGATCCCTGCGTTGAGCACCTGGGCCGGCTGGCCCGCGGCATTCATCCGGGCTTGCAGTTGCATTTCGACGGTCTGCTCCTCGGGCACACCCCAGCCAAGTGCGATCGAGCCGCCCAGGAACAGGATTCGACGCTCGCCGGGTTTGGGTTCCTGCAGCGGGGGCCCACGCAGGCCCAGGTTGTTGAGACGGATCGGGACTTGCTGCAGCACGGCGGACTTGTTCGGAACATGCTCGAAGTCGATCGCGGGGTCGGCACTCTTGACCTTCAGTTCCTTGGCATAGCGCCACATTTCGATGTCGTAGTTCGTCATGGCGCTGTTCTTCACGCGCAAGACACCTTCGACCAGCGCGATCGAGATCACGATTGAAGCAGCACAGAGAACCGCCGACAGCAAGAACTGCTTTTGTTTCTCCATGCGAGATCCCATCGTCGATTGACAAGCCGAGCTATCACGGCGCTGCCATAGTCCAAGTGCGGCGGCGTCGCAACGGCTAGCCGCATTCCAAGCAGCTAGATTTCAATTGCACTTCGTCGACGCCTATGGCATGGCGCTTCGTTGTCGCAAGCTCCCTATCCGATTGCCAAGACAAGATCATCGACGAACGGGACCGGCAGCGTGCTTTTTAGTTCACCGGATTTCTTTGTCTTCTTTGCTGCTTACTTAGGCCTCCATCTCGCGGTTCCCAGGCAGCTACGAATCTACCTCATTATTCTTGGCAGCACGATTTTTTACGCTTGGTGGAAGCCGGAATACGTCTGGCTGCCATATCTGCTGATGGGGATCGCGTACGGCGGCGGTCGCCTCGTCGAGCGGGTGCGCGACCCGGCGGCACGGTGGCGATGCGTCCTTGGCGCCATTGCCGCGCTTTGCATCCCGCTTCTCGTCTACAAGTACGCGGATTTCATATCCAGGGACGTCGTTGGTCCGCTGCTGGGCGTGCATCCGCCGTTGCTGAACGTGCCCTTGCCGCTGGGCGTGTCGTTCATGACGTTTACCCTCACGGCCTATCTTCTGGACGTCTACAACGAGAAATTTCCGGCCAACCGCGCGCCGACGACGATCCTTGGCTATGTGCTGTTCTTTCCGCACCTGATCGCGGGGCCGATTCTGCGTCCCTACGAACTCGTGCCCCAGCTCGAACGGCCCATCATTGCCAGACGCGCGCATTTCACGATTTCTCTCGCGATCTTTACCCTCGGTCTCGTCAAGAAGCTCGTTTTTGCCGACCAGATCGCCGATGTCGTCACCCACGCCTACGGGCAGGTTGCGCCGCCCGACGCGCTTCAGGCGATCCTCGCGATCCTCGGGTTTGCGGTGCAAATCTATTGCGACTTCAGCGGCTATACGGACATGGCCATCGGACTTGCCGGCATGCTGGGCGTTCGCCTGCCCGGAAATTTCCGTCAACCCTATGCCGCGACGTCGATCAGCGACCTCTGGCGGCGCTGGCACATGACCTTGACGCGGTTCCTGGGCGACTACGTCTATACGCCGATCTCGCTGTCGATGATGCGCCACGCCGTTCGCACGAGAGCGGGCAAATGGCCGACGTTCCTTCTGACCGTCGCGTTGCCGTTGAACATCACCTTCCTGGTATCCGGCATCTGGCATGGGGCGGGTTGGAATTTCATCATGTTCGGCGCGATTACCGGGCTGGCCATGTCGGTCGAGTTCGCCTGGCGGCGCGGCGGGATGCCGCCGGTGCCAAATGCCGCCGCATGGCTGCTGACCATGGTGACGTTCCTCGTCAGCATCAGTTTTTTTCGCGCCAACAGCCTGGGCAAGGCCGCCGATGTTATTCTGGCGCCGTTCCTTGGCAATTGGGCCGCGATCGCTCCGTTCGCGCGGCACAACCTGTTTCCCATCCTGCTGATCGCGATTTTCGCCGTATTCCACCGTTTCGACGATTATCGCCGCATCCGGGTGGCGGTGCGCCGCGGTCGTTCGGAGCTGACCTGGGTGGCGATCGCCCTGGGTTGGGTTCTGGCCATCGCCGTGAGCCAGGGAAGCTCCGGCAAGTTCGTCTATTTCGACTTCTAGCGTCGAGGCTGGCCGAGCGAATCGACCGCCTCCGTCCATTGCGGCCGGAGCGGCAGGTCGACGAGTGGGAATTGCTCGACGTCGAGGATCCAGTCTCTGCGGCCGCTGGGATGATCGCGTTCGAGCGCAAAGCCAAGCTTGTCGTAGTGATCCTTCACCAGAGCGTTGCGGTCCGTTGGGATATAGACGCCGCGTAGAAGGGAGATACCCTTGCGTCGCGCCTGACGCACGAGTTCCTGAAGCACCGCTTCCTCGACTCTTCGACCTAGGACACGGCAGCTCATCAGCCACGTGTCGATCTCCCAGGCGCTTCCGTCCCTGCGGCAGATGACGACGCTGATCATGCCATTGTCGCCGAATCGGTCGGTCAGCCTGACCTGAAGCGTAAGGATGTCGCTGTTGCGTCCCAGCGCATCCACTTCCGCGGCCGAGTAGCGTCGCGTGGTCAAATTGAACTGGTTGGACTTGCCGATGAGCTGGGCGATTCTTTCGCGCCCCATCTCGTTGAAGGCGCTGAAGGAGATCGTCATGTCCAGCGACACCAGGAACGCGTCCAAATCGCCGGAGGTTTCGAGCAATCCCGCCCGGGTGGCGTTCGCCTGGTAGTAGGAGGCCCGGGCGATATCCTCGACCGAAAACGCGACGGACTCGAAATAGCCGGACGCCAGCAGCACGCGCGCGTAGAGCGCCGGATCGTCGGGCAGCTCCGGCACGGCGACCTCGGGCAAGGCCCGGCGCACCTGGGCGCGCTCGACCGGATTGTCGTCGAGCAGCACGAAAGCATCCAATCCTAGCGCCAGGCTCCGCGCGATCGCGCGGATATTCGCCGCCTTGTCCTGCCAATTGGCCTGAAATACCGCGATATGCGACTCGCGCAGCAGCATGTCCGGGTGCTGTTGGAAGGGCGAGCGCGCGGTCGCGTCCTCGTTCTTGGACGAAACCGCGAGCACGATGCCCCGGTCGCGCAAGCTCAGCGCGGCGGACTGCACGCCGAGATGGGCCTCGCCTACCGGCGACCCCTGGCCGATGTCGATGCCCGCGAGCCCATCGTCGCCGATCACCCCGCCCCAAAGCGTGTTGTCGAGATCGAGAACGAGGCAGCGACGGCTGGCGCCGCGCGCCGCAGCCAGAAGGCGCGCCACGTGGTCGGCATAGAGCGGCACGAAGTCCTGCGCGAACGGCAGTTTTGCCAGGTACCATTGTCCAAGGTCGTGCCAATCCGCCAGCCCGACCGTCTCCGCGAGCCCGGCGACATCCAGGAGCAGATCGGTCTTGCCCTGAATGCTGCTCACAAGCGCGCGGTTGAACCGATCCACGACGTCCCGCGCGGTTCCGGCGACGCGAAAATCCAGACTGCCGAACAGGGATTCGGCGGGCCGCGCGACGGTCTGGAAGATCGCGGTGGCGCCGCACGCGTCCTTGATCCCCTTGCCCATGGATTTGAGCGTAGCGACCGCTTCCCCGACGGCTGCTTCGGCCGCCACCGCATCGCCCGGAGAGCATCGCAATGGAAGGCTGCGCCAATCCATGCCCAGCAAAACGAAATCGGGATTCGCCCGGTTGAGCCGGGAATCGGGATTCAGCGCCTCTTGGGCCGCCGTTCCATACTCCGTCTCGATCAACTCCAGCGCAAATCCGAACCGGGCCGCGCCGACCTTCAACGCGGGCGCGATGAACGACAACGTGCCGTTGCCGACAAGCGCCAAGCGCAACGGCTTCAGCGGGGCGAGGTCCGCACCGTTCTGGTGCAGTCGATCCAGCACGCTCGCCAGTGCCGCGGTCTGGTTGAGATTGAGCGCGTGGCCGGCCAGATATCGCAGCCGATCGCCCGGCCGCCCGCCTTCCTCCCCTCCGATCGCTCGCAATTGGTCGCGGAAGTCGGTTGGCGGGCGCGGCAGCCACGCAAGTTCACGAAGCAACGCTGCGCTCATCACCCGTTTCCGATTCGAACCTCTCGATCGTTGTGGCGATCTCCGCGGCCACATCGTCCGCTTGACGAAACGCGGCACGACCGCGCTGAAGCTCGAGAAAGCGTTCATCGAACGCCCGCAACATGCGCGTATCCGTAAAGCCCGGACTGACGGTTCCCACGCGCAGCCACGGATGTTCGGCCGCCAGGACCCCGAGCATCCCGGCCATGCCGTGCTTGGCGATGATATATGCGCCCATGCCTGCCATCGCGGGCTTCGATGCGTCGCCCATTGCTTCGCTGAGGATCCCGATCACCGTTCCACGCCGCGCGCGGCGGAAGTGCTGGCGCACCAGTCCGGCCAGCAATTGCTGGGGGCCGGCGACATTCACCGTCCACTGGACCGCCATTTCATCGGCGGATATCTTTCCGAACGGGCCGATGCGCGGCGGCGGCGACGCCGCCAGGACCACGCCCCGAAGCTCCGATGGGCCGTGCTCCAGCGCCGCGAGCGCGGCTGCGATGCTCTGCGGGCTGGAAAGGTCGAGTTCCAGCGCCATCCCGCCGCATGCGGCCGCGGTCCGTGCCGCCGTTTCCGACGAGCGTGCGAATCCGACCACCGGTTCATAGCCCAAGGCCGCCAATCTGCGGCAGACCGCGGCGCCGATATCCCCTGATCCGCCGCTGACCAGGAAAGTTCTACCCGCCATCGCGCATGCTCACGGTTGCCTTGCCGCGCGCAAGGACGCGATCGTCCCGCTTCAGGCTGACCCGCAGCACCATCGACTTTGTCGCCGGCGAGACCTGCGCGACAACCGCTTCGAGCACCGCTTCCTCGCCGACCAGCAGGGGAGCTGCGAACTGGATATCCAAACCGGTCCACAACGCGTCGCGTCCCGGCAATTCCATGCCGATCAACCGAGAAAGCTTGGCCACGAGCAGCGCGCCATAGACGACACGCCCGGCAAACCCCCTCGCGGCGGCGAAGGCGGCATCCGAATGCAGCGGGTTGTAGTCTCCCGACAAGGCGGCGAACGCCGCCATCTCTTCGGCGGTCACCGCAAACGCAATCGACGCACGCTGCCCCACCTCGAATGACGCCAGCGCCTTCGGCGCCGCGTTCATATCTTCTTCTGGATCAGGGCTACCAGGTCGCCCACGTTCTTCATCGCGGTGATCTCGCCGATCGTGAATTTGATCTTGAACTCCGACTCGATCGAGACGACCAGGCGGATATGATTCAGGCTGTCCCATTCCGGCACGTCCTTGGCCGACAAGGTGGGCCCCGCGATGAGATTGACGTCGTCGAACACCTCTTGGAACACCGGAGTCAGTTTCTGGTATATCGACGGGGCGTCCACGGTGCGGATTCCTTCAAAACACAGGCGATTCTGGCCACTAAAAATCCGACCGCCGGGGCGGCGGCGCCGCGAGCATAGGCACAAGGATTCGTGATCGCAACCCCGCTGCGCTATGATAGAAACAATTTCAATTGCTGAAAATCGGTCGGTCGGCATAGAGGTCGGGCGTGCAAAGCGATGGCGACGAGCTCGTTGGCGAGCAATTTCCGAGGCTGCGGAAAATTGTTCGCGCCGTCCTGCAATCCTGGCCCGAGCACCAGCGTTTCTTAGGGCGCAGCATCAAGGAACGAAGCGGTCCTGTCCTGGAAAGTTCCGAATCGATCGCGCGCATGATCCTGGAGTTGGAAGACGACGACATTTGTCGATTGTGTGAAGACTATAAATGGATGTGCGCGAGGCTCCAAGAGGAGGAAGTCGAGTTCCGCCGCAATGGCCGGTACCGATACGCGGATTTCGCCCAGGTCCAGCGACTGGTGTACGACGATGCCGCATTCATGGACCGATACCTGCGCGGCCTGCTGCTTTCCCAGGCGCTCTGGGTGAACCACGCATCGGCCATCGACTTCTATCGACGGGCCTTCCTGTCGGAAGCTGCGGGCGGTGCACGCCTGCTGGAGATCGGGCCTGGTCATGGACTGCTGCTTGGGCTGGCGATGCGGGAGGGGCGTTTCGCCGCGATTGCGGGGTGGGACGTTAGCGCGACGTCGATCGCCAGCACATGCGCGGCGCTGAAGAAACTTGGATTGGCGCAGCCGGCAGACCTGCGGGTGGCGGACATTCTGGAGCCGCCGACCGGCGACGACGCCTTCGACCTTGTCGTCATTTCGGAAGTGCTCGAACACCTCGAACGGCCCGATGTCGCGTTGGCGAACCTCCATCGCGCCTTGGCGCCTGGCGGGAAGATATTCGTGAATGTCCCGATCAACAGCCCTGCGCCGGATCACATATACTTGCTCCGCTCGCCTGGCGAGGCGATCGCGCTGGTCGAGCGGGGCGGGTTCTCCATCATCGAAGCGCGGCATTTTCCGACAGCCGGCTACACGATAGAGCGCGCCCAGCGTTTGGGCGGAACAATATCGTCGGCGATCATCGCGCAAGCTCGACAGGCACAGGCGACGGACCGCGACAACCGATGATTCAAGGTCGAGCTCGGCGCACCACGGGCGAAAGACCGGAAGGCTAGGTTTGCCATGGCCGAGTGGAAGAAGAACTTACTGCTCGTCTGCCTGTCGCTTCTGATCGCGTTTCCATTGCTGGAAATCGCATTTCGGATCCTTTCGGGCATACCGATCTTTCGGGTGGAGAATTTTCGACAGACAAACGTGGTGCACGTGAACTTCGGAGGCATGGCGGATTACGACCCGGTGCTGGGATGGGTGCTAAAGCCAAATCGGCGATTCGAAGAGACGATTGGCGGCAAGCGGATAATACTGAGCACGCTTGACCATGGTGTTCGACGAAACCACGACGAAGAAGCCGGACTTCGGACGGGTGGCGTCCTCGTTGTCGGCTCATCGTTCGCCGCGGGGTCCGAGGTATCGGACGAGGACGCCTTCGCCGCCCTGCTCGAAACCTTGGTCGGCAAACCGGTAGTCAACGGCAGCAACGGCGGCTTCGGGACCGATCAGATCGCTTTGCGCGCCGAGCAATTGCTGCCGATCGTCAAGCCGGAAGTGCTGATCCTGGACATTGCATCCGGCAACATAACGATCGCCAGTTTCGCGGTCGCCGGCCGGCCCAAGCCCTATTTCACGGTCGAGGGCGGCGCTCTTCGGCTGCACAATTCGCCAGTGCCCCGAAATGTCCCGGACAATGACCAGTTCGACACGTTGAAAAACTTGCTTGGGTACTCGCTGGTGATCGATCGGTTGATGGCGTCCTATCTGCCCTACTACTGGTACCTTAGCGAGAGAAGGAGCCTTGTCCGCGTAAATAGCGACGGAGCGGAGGTAACCTGTCTGCTGCTCGATCGAATTAAGCGCAAGGCCGCGGAAACCAAGACGCGGATATTGCTGAGCACGCAATATGGAAGTTCCGAGATCGAGAGCTGGAAAAAGCCCACCAAGGATATCGCCGTCGTTCAGGATTGCGCGCGCAAGCTCGGAATTCCAGTGGTTGACGAATTCTCCATCATGAAGGCGCTATACGAACATGATCGCGACAAATATGCTGCCCAGTTCGTCCGCAGCACCGGCAACGTGCTTGGGCACAAGTCGCGGGAAGGAAATCTGGCGGTCGCGCAGCGATTGGCCGCGGCAATGGCGGAGGGGCTGCCCCCCAATGAGCAGCCCGCCGCAGGAACTGCCAAGACTTCCGAAACTGGCGCAGCCGGGCTTGCGAGCGACGAGAGGCCTGGCGACGGAGAAAATCTGATTCGATCGGAGTCGCTAGAGCGTTACAGCAGCAGGATAGCCAAAGTACTGCCTGTCAGCGCCTGGATGGACAAACATAGGACGTTTCGTATCGTCCCTGCGGGACGTCTAAGTCAGCACTACATCAGTATCGTCATCGACAAACTCGACCTGAGCCCCCTGACCTTTTCGATGGAAGTGCACGCCGACACCAGCAGCAAACTTATTCTGCAGATGGTCGACGCGGAGGGGAACGGCGTTTACGGCACGTTCGATCTGGAGCGTCACGCTTCGGTTCCCTTTCGTATCGGGGAAGGGCAGGGTATCCGTACCGGCATGGAACGGCTCGACGCCGGTTGGTCCAAGATTTGGATCAGTGTCTCGCCGCAACGCGATACGATCACGGCGTACATCGAGTTCGTCGCTCATGATGGCGGGACCAATTTTCCGGCAGGAAATCAGTCGTTCTACGTTCGCAACGTCCAGCTCGAACGCGGCAACAGACCATCCGCCTACAATCCGCGTCCCTAGTTCGAGCGGCGGGCGCGTCGCTCGTTGCTGCGTGAACCGCTCCTACTCCTGCCGCGGCGGCAGGGGTTCCGTTGCGGGGCGCCAGTCGCCCGGGACGTTGCCCACCAGTAGTCGCGTGATGGTGCCGTCGGGTCCTGCCAGCGGCAGGGCCAGGCGCGACCAGTCGACGGCGGCGACGTAGTTGGGCGAGGACGACACGCTGAACAGCGGCCGGCGCCGCGCCAGCACGGCGCGATAGCCGGCGATGTAGAAGAGGCCGGTGTAGGCGGTCCTGGCGATGTCGGAGGTCCGCCGCCCGGTCAGGTCGCGGCCGTAGCGTTGCGCGATCTGCGAGCCGTAGATCCGGTAGCGGTAGTCCCAGCCGTCGTCCAGCACGTCGAGCAGCATCAGGTAGCCGAGCGCGGGCTTCAGCGCGAGCGGGTCGACGATGTCGACGCCGGGCAGCGTGTCGCCGTCATGATGCCGGCGCCAGAATCCGGCGAGGAAGCGCAGCGGCCCCTCCGGCAGGTCGTCCTCCGCCGGGTCCCAGCGCAGGCGCGGCTCGGGCGCGCCGTTCTCGGCGAACAGCGTCGCCAGCGCCTGGCGAGGCTGCGTGCCCGCAATATCGTCGGCGAGCTGCGAGATCAGCGCTTGGTCCATGAGAGGCGTCGCGGATTCCATGAGCGAGGGGCAAGGGCCGGGACCGGCGAGGAGCCGGCAACTTTAACGAAAGTAGTATAGTGTGGAAAGCCCGTGACGCATGCCTTGACCTTCGTCATGCGCTAAACTGCGTGCTGTGGCGCGTCGCCCCGCGGCGGTGGCGCGCGGGAGCCTTCCGCAGGAGATCCGATGCGCATCGACGCGATCCCGATCGGCCGCAACCCGCCCGAGGACGTGAACGTCATCGTCGAGGTGCCGATCGGCGGCGAGCCGATCAAGTACGAGATGGACAAGGCCGCCGGCACGCTGTTCGTCGACCGCTTCCTGCACACCTCCATGCGCTATCCGGGCAACTACGGGTTCGTGCCGCATACCTTGTCGGACGACGGCGACCCGATCGACGTGCTGGTGGCCAACACGCGGCCGATCGTGCCGGGGGCGGTCGTCAACGTGCGGCCGATCGGCGTGCTGATGATGCAGGACGACGCCGGCGGCGATGAGAAGATCATCGCCGTGCCGACGCCGAAGCTGACCAAGCGCTACGCCCATGTGCTGAACTACACCGACCTGCCCGAGATCACGGTGCAGCAGATCCAGCATTTCTTCGAGCACTACAAGGACCTGGAGCCGGGCAAGTGGGTCAAGCTGATCGGCTGGGGCGATGCCGCCGAGGCGCGCCGGCTGATCGCCGAGGCGATCGACCGCGCGAAGAAGCAATCCGACAAGGTCTGACGGAGGAGGGTGCCCATGGATCCCGCAGCGAGCAAGCCCTATGCGGCCCGCGTCGAGCCGAGCGCGAAGCGCTTCCGCGTCATGTTCGGCGGCGCGGCCATCGCCGACACGGTCGATGCCCGGCTGCTGTTCGAGACCGGACGCCAGCCGGTCATCTACTTCCCGCCGGCCGACGTGGCGATGGACTCGCTGGCGCCGTCGGCGCAGGTCGCGCGCTGCCCGCACAAGGGCGAGGCCGCGCACTGGACCCTGCGCCGCGGCGGCAGGGTCGCCGAGAACGCCGCCTGGACCTATCGCGCGCCCGGCGATCCGGGGGCGGCGGGCATCGCGGGGTTGGTGGGCTTCCGGTGGAACGCCATGGACGGCTGGATGGAGGAGGATTCGCCGCTGCTCGGCCATGCGCGCGATCCGCACAAGCGCATCGACACGCTGCCCAGCACGCGGGCCGTCGCCGTGGCCGCCAAGGGCAAGCTGCTGGCCGAGAGCCGCGCCAGCGTGCTGCTGTTCGAGACCGGCCTGCCGGTGCGCCCCTACCTGCCGCGCAGCGATATCGCAATGGCGCTGCTGCGCGCGTCGGAAACGCGCACGGTCTGCCCCTACAAGGGGGTTGCCACCTATTTCGACGCGGTGCTGGACCGCGCGACCATCAAGGACGTCGCGTGGTGCTACGAGACTCCATTCCCTGAGGTCGGCCTGATCAAGGGCATGCTGGCGTTCTATCCCGAGCGCGTGGACAGCCTGAAGCTGGCGCCGCGCTGACGGGGCGACGCTAGAGCATTTCATTTTTTGACGGAAGCGTATCCTGCGTTTGCGAGGTAGTTTTCGCATTCCTGTGGGGTAATTGTCTGGATGAGTTGGCCGATGGCTTGCCAAGTGTCTTCGATGGTTCGGCGTT
>JADLEG010000308.1 GCA_020846275.1 Alphaproteobacteria bacterium | reverse complement strand
GCCAGATCGCCAGGGTCAGGCACGTCGCGATGAAAAACATCACGGTCCCCACCTGGCGGAAGACGTATTTCGTTATCCCATCCATCCCGGCGGAAACTATAATCCTTGGTTAATGTAAAGCCTAGGGATTTGGCCCTTAAGTCTCGGACATTGCTAGGCTGTTGCCCTTTGCCCACAGCGACGGGACTGATTCGCTGCACTGCAACATCGAGGGCTCCCCGCGCCTTCTTTTGCGGCCATATCGCGCCGGGATTATGGCCCGCTTGTGGCCGGCCTGATCGCGGGGTCGGAAGCGCGCATGTGGTAGGCACGCGCGGGATCGCCCCAATATCCGGTGTTCGTGTGGTCAGGTGAAGCTTCGTGCACGGCTCGCCCCGGGCTGCTAGTGTCGGCGGCCGGTGCCCGACCGTTCGCATGCTGTTCCATACCCAAGCATTCCTGTTGGCCTTCCTGCCGCTGACCCTGGCCGCGTATTACGCGCTGGCCGGCTCCGCCGCATGGCGGCGCTGGACGATGATTGCCGCGTCGCTGGTCTTCTACGGCTACTGGGACTGGCGCCTCATTCCGCTGCTGGTCGGCTCGGTGGTCGCGAACTGGTTGCTGTCGATGTTGCCGCCGCGCCTGCCCCTGCGCGCGGTCGTCGTGCTTGGCGTCGCCGCCAACCTGCTGCTGCTCGGCGTCTTCAAGTATGCCGATTTCGCGGCGGCCAGCGTCGAGGCATTGTTGGGCCTGCGCCACGATCCCTTCGGCATCGTGCTGCCGCTCGGCATCAGCTTCTTCACGTTCCAGCAGATCTCGTATCTCGTCGATCTCGGCAGAGGCGAGGCGCCGCGCTACCGCTTCGCCGACTACGCGCTGTGGGTCGTGCTGTTCCCGCACCTGATCGCCGGGCCGATCATCCGCCACCACGAGATCATCGAGCAGTTCAAGCTCGAGCCCCGCCGGCCCGGTCTGGCCGAGCGCCTGTCGCGCGGCTTCGTCCTGCTGACGCTCGGCATCGCCAAGAAGGTTCTGCTGGCCGATCCCCTCGCGCGGCTCGCGGACCCCATATTCCAGGCGGCTTCCGAAGGTCGCGCCATCGGGCTGGTCGACGGCTGGTGCGCAGGGCTGGCGTTCTCGCTGCAGATCTATTTCGACTTCTCCGGCTATTCCGACATGGCGATGGGATTGGGGCTGCTGCTCGGACTGATGCTGCCGTTGAATTTCCTGGCGCCCTACCGCGCGACGTCGATCCGCGAGTTCTGGCGGCGCTGGCACATCACGCTCTCGCGCTTCCTGCGCGACTATCTCTACATCCCGATGGGCGGCAACCGCCTGGGGCGGATCGGCCGCGCCGGCGCGACGCTCGCGACCATGCTGCTCGGCGGGTTGTGGCACGGCGCGGCCTGGACCTTCGTGGCCTGGGGCGGGCTCCATGGGGCGGCGCTGGCCGCCAACCAGGGCTGGGCCGCGACCGGTCGGCGCTGTCCGGCATGGCTCGGCTGGTTCATGACGATGCTGATCGTCGTGGCCGGCTTCGTGTTGTTCCGCGCCAGCAGTTTTGCGGCGGCCGGCGACGTGCTGGCCGGCATGGCCGGACTGCAGGGCAAGGGCAGGCTGATGCCCGGCGCGCGCGACTGGTGGCTGATCCCGCTGGCGGGGCTGGTCGCCACGATCGGACCGACCGCGCATCAGCTCGCGCTGGAGAAGCTCAAGCCCTCGCCCTGGCTCGCCGCCGCGACGGCGCTGCTGTTCGTCTACCTGCTGCTGCTGGTCGGCGGCGGGCGCAACACCGAATTCATCTACTTCCAGTTCTAGGAGCCGCGATGGCGGGCTGCGATCTCCAGCCAGTTGCTCTTGGGCGCGAAGCCGAGCAGGCGCCGCGCGCGCTGGCCCGAGAACACCGAGGCGCGCGGATTGTCGGCGAAGCGCGCCGCGTCCTTGATGGCCGGCATCGCGCCGATCATGCCGGGCAGCCAGTCGAGCGTGGGTTCGGCGCGGCAGGAATCGCCGGCGGTCAGGAAGAACGCGCCGTCGCGCACGTCCTCCGCGTCCAGCGCGCAGCGGAATCCGCGCGCCGCGTCCTCGGGCGTCACGTAGTAGAACAGCGAGCGCGGCGCGGGATCGGCCGCGCGCGCGATCACCGATGCCACGATGTCCTCGAACATCACCAGCGTGGGGCGCAGGCTCAGGACCGCCATGCCGCGCCGCGCGAACCCCGCGCCCATCGTCTCCAGCACCAGCTTGCTGAGGCCATAGGCCGTGGTGGGCCGGCAGGGATGGTCTTCGTCCACGGGCAGATGGAGCGGCGGGAAATCCGCCCGCGCTTCGTTGACGCCGGACGCACAGACGCTCGAGCACAGGATCACGCGCCCGATGCCCAGCTCCTCGGCCGCCTGCAGCACGTGCCACGAGCCCATCGCGTTGACGCGCATCGTCTCGTCGTCGGCCACCGCGAAATCGAGATCGATGCCCGCGAGGTGCACGACCGCGTCGTGCCCCTTCAGCGCGCGTTTCAGGCCGGGCAGATCCATGATGTCGACCGGCGCGAAGGCGGCGTCGTCCTGCGGCGGCGCGCGATCCAGCACCATGACCGCGCGATCGCGGCCCAGCTCGGCGACGACAAACCGCCCCAGCCGCCCGCTGCCGCCGGTTACCGCGATGCGTTGATGGGTCATCTGCTGCTCCTCGCTTCCGCGTGGCGCTGCTATACCAAGCGCGGAGCCGCGTTGCCATGACCCACGACCCATGACCCACGACCCCGCCCGGCCCGTGCTGCACGAGGACCTCGACCCGCGCTGGCCGCGTTTCTTGAAGGCGCTGGCGGCGACGGCGGCGGGCGCCTGCGCGGTGCTGGCGGCGTTCCTACTGGTCGTCGACGGCTACGACACGGTCTTCTTCGCGCCGCGTTTCGACCGCGAGCCGGTGACCAGCAACCAGCGCTTCGCGTTTCCCGCACTGGCGCGCAAGGAGCGATTCGACAGCGCGATCATCGGCACCTCGACGACGCGCCTGTTCCGGCCGGCCGAGCTCGACAAGCTGTTCGGCGCGCGCTTCGTCAACCTGTCGATGAACGACGCCACGGCTTGGGAGCAGGCACAGATCTTCTCGATATTCCGCCGCCATCATCCCGCGCCGCGCGCGGTGATCTTCGGCATCGACGCGGTGTGGTGCACGGTCGGCGACGATTTCCGCAAATTGACTCCGCGGCCCTTTCCCGCGTGGATGTACGACGACGATCCCTGGAACGACCTCTTCAACCTGTTCAACCTGCCGGCACTGGAGGAGACGGGGCGCCAGTTCGCCTACCTGACGGGCTTGCGCAAGCCGAAATACGGCAAGGACGGCTACACGAACTTCCTGCCGCCGGATTCCGCCTACGACCCCAAGCGCGCGATCCTGCGAATCTACGGACCAGGTGGGCCGGTGCCGCCGCCCCGGCCGGTCAGCGAGCCGGTCTCCGATGCCGAGGCGAGCGGCTGGCGCTTCCCCATGCATCCGCTGATGCAGGCGATGTTGCCGGGCCTGCCCCGCGACACCATCAAGGTTTTGGCGGTAGTTCCATACCACATTCACAACCAACCCGTGCCGGGGTCCCGGGCCGCCCGCCAGTGGCAGGAATGCAAGGCCCGGCTGGCGGCCATGGCGGCAGCCGCCGGCAACGGCCATCTCGTGGATTTCATGATCGAATCCCCGCTGACGACGGCCGATTCGAACTACTGGGACCCGCTTCATTTCACCACCTCGGTCGCCGCCCGCCTGGAGGCCGCCATGGCCGAGGCGACCCGGGAAAAGCGCGGCAGGCCGGGGCTTTACCGGTATTTCGGCCCATCGGGCTGACGCCGCGGATTTCGCCTGCTAGAGTGCCGTTCCCCTCGCGCATCGTCGCGCCAATCAAGACCAATCGTCTCAATCCTCGAGGATCCATGCTCAAGATCGCCTTTGCCGAACCCAAGATGCCGACCACCGGTACCTACGCGCTTGCCGTGTCGGCCGATCGCACGCTTTCGCCCGAGGCGGTGGAGCTGGACAAGAAGCTCTCCGGCGCGTTGCGCCGCGCGATGAACGCCACGCGCTTCACCGGCAAGCGCGACGAGGTGCTGCCCGTGCTGGCGCCCGCCGGCATCGGTCTCAACCGCGTGCTGCTCTACGGCGTCGGCAAGGCCGAGGAGCTGAGCGACCTGCGGCTGCAGGGCGTGGGCGCGGCGATCCTGGCGCATCTGAACGCGGCCGGCGAAAGCGAGGCGACGGTGTCGATCGGCCGGCTGGGCGGCGCCACCGGCACGGCGGCGCAGCGCGCGGTCGAGCTGGCCTTCGGGGCGGTCTTGCGCTCGTACCGCTTCGACAAGTACCGCACGCGCGAGAAGCCCGAGAAGAAGCCCTCGATGAAGAAGCTGACCGTCTCGGTCAACGGCGCCTCGGCCGCGCAGCGCTCGTTCATGACGCGCGAGAAGGTGGCCGAGGGCGTGTTCCTGACCCGCGACGTGGTGAGCGAGCCGCCGAACATCATCTACCCGATGACGCTGGCCGACCAGGCGCGCGCGCTGTCCAAGCTCGGCGTCGACGTCGAGGTGCTGGGCGTCAAGGAGATGAAGAAGCTCGGCATGGGTGCGCTGCTCGGCGTCGGCCAGGGCAGCGTGCACGAGCCGCAGATCGCAGTCATGCGCTGGAACGGCGACCCCAAGGGCCGCGACCGCAAGCCGATCGCCTTTTGCGGCAAGGGCGTCACCTTCGACACCGGCGGCATCTCGCTGAAGCCCGCGGCCGGCATGGAAGACATGAAGTGGGACATGGCCGGCGCCGGGGTGGTGATCGGGCTGATGAAGGCGCTGGCCGGCCGGCGCGCGCGGCTGAACGCCGTCGGCGTGGTCGGCCTGGTCGAGAACATGCCCTCGGGCGCGGCGCAGCGGCCGAGCGACATCGTGACGTCGATGTCGGGCCAGACGATCGAGGTCAACAACACCGACGCCGAGGGCCGCCTCGTGCTCGCCGATGTCATGTGGTACACGCAGGACCGCTTCAAGCCGCGGCTGATGGTGGACCTCGCCACGCTCACCGGCGCCATCATCATCGCGCTCGGCCACGAGCACGCCGGGCTGTTCTCGAACAACGACGAGCTGGCGGACAAGCTGCTCGACGCCGGCAAGGCGACGGGCGAGCTTTTGTGGCGCATGCCGCTGGGCGAAACCTACGACCAGGAGATCGACAGCGACGCCGCCGACGTCAAGAACATCAGCGGCGGGCGGGCCGGCGGCAGCATCATCGGCGCGCAGTTCATCCAGCGCTTCGTCAACAACGTGCCCTGGGCGCATCTCGACATCGCCGGCATGGCGTGGTCGAAGAAGGACCACGGCACGGTGCCGAAGGGCGCGACCGCCTACGGCGTGCGCCTGCTCGACCGCTTCGTCGCGGATAATTACGAATCGTCGTGACGGAAGTCCGCTTCTACCATCTCGAACGCTCGACGCTGGAATCGGCGCTGCCGACGATGCTCGAGCGCGTGCTGGAGCGCGGCCAGCGCGCGCTGGTGGTGCTGGGCACGGACGAGCGGCTGAAGGCTCTCAACGCGCATCTGTGGACCTACAAGCCGGAATCCTTCCTGCCGCATGGCGCGGCCGAGGACGGCTTTGCCGACAAGCAGCCGATCTTCCTGGCGACCGCGGCCGCGGCGCCGAACGGCGCCGAGGTGCTCTTCCTGGCCGACGGGGCGCGCGCCGATGACCTCGGCCGCTTCAAGCTCTGCGTCGAAATGTTCGACGGCGCGGACGAGGCCGCCGTGACGGCGGCGCGCGAACGCTGGCGCGCCTACAAGGACGCCGGCCACCAGCTCACCTACTGGCGGCAGGGCGACAAGGGCTGGCAGAAGGAAGCCGAGGCTTGAGGCTCCGGCTCGCGCGCGGTTAGTCCGCCGCTACCGGCCGTGCGTCGCGCGCCAGCGGCAGGGTCACCTCGACCCGCGTGCCAACATGCAGTTCGCTGGCGATCGCGATGCGGCCGCCATGCAGTTCGATCAGCGCCTTGGCGATCGCGAGTCCCAGGCCGCTGCCCTGCACGCGCCGGGTCAGGATATCGCCGGCCTGGGCGAAGGGCTCCATCAGCCGCGGCAGGTCTTCCTCCGCAATGCCGACGCCGGTATCGGCGATCGTCACCCGCGCGGAGTCCTGTTCCCGGCTGACGGCGACCGTCACCTGCCCGCCGGCCTCGGTGAACTTGATGGCGTTGCCGAGCAGGTTCAGCACCACCTGGCGGGCGGCCAGCAGATCGACATGGACCGGCAGCCGGCGCGCGGGCAGGTCCTGCTCCAGGGTCAGCTTCGCGCGCGCGGCGTTCTCCGACAGCATGGCGGCGCAGTAGCGCACGATGTCCACAAGGTCGTGCTCCTCGAGATCCAGCTCCATCTTGCCGGCCTCGATCCGCGACAGGTCCAGCATCTGGTTGATCAGCGACAGCAGATGCGCGCCGCTGGCCTTCACCAGCTCGGCGTATTCGATGTATTTCGGATTGCCGACCTTGCCCATCGATTCGGTCTGGATCAGCTCCGAGAAGCCGATGATGGCGTTGAGCGGCGTGCGCAATTCGTGGGTGATCGAGCGCAGGAACGAAGTCTTGTAGGCGCTGACCCGCTCGGCCTCGCGCCGCGCGCTGTCCAGTTCCTCGGCCATCTCGGCCAGCATGGTAGCCTGCTCTTCGGTCTTGACCTGCACCATCTCGAGTTCGTGCACGGTGCGCTCGAGCGTCTTGCCGCGCTGGCGCAGCTCGATCTCGCTTTCCTTCAGCGCGGTCACGTCGGTCAGCACCGTGGCCGTGCCGCCGTCGCGCGTGCGGCTCTCGATCAACTGGAACCAGCGTCCGTCGGGAAGCTGGAACTCGGCGCGGCTGGTGGCCAGGCGGTGGGCGGCGAAGCGGCTGGCCAGCCATTCGCCGGCCTCGTCGGGCAGCACAACCCGGCCGTGCGTCACCGCGGCCCGAAACACCTCGGCGTAGTCCTGGCCGGCGCGCAGCGGACGGTCCCTCAGCCCGAACAGGCGCGCGAACTGGTCGTTGTGCGCGAGCAGCTTGTCCGCCTGGCTCCACAGCGCGAAACCCTCGGTCGCGCTCTGCATCGCGTCTTCCAGCCGGAAGCGATGGCGCATCATCTCGGTCACGTCGACCCAAAGGACGACGGTGCCGCCTTCCGGTGTCGGGCGCTCCTTGATCTGCAGGTAGCGCCCGTCGGCCAGGCGCTGCTCGTAGGCGTAGAAGGGTTGGCTGCGATGCACCGCCATGAAGTCGGCCAGCCACGCATCGGGATCGCGCGCGGCCAATTCACCGGCGATCTCGCCATTGGCGGCGACCAGCCGCATGATCTGCTCGAAGCGCATGCCGACCAGCTCGTCGATTGCGGCGATGCCGCGATAGAGATAGCGGAACTGTTCGTTGGCGTAGATCAGCCGGTCCTGGCTATCGAACACCGCGAGCGCGACGCGCAGGCAATCGAAGGCGACCGCCAGTTCGGCGGCAGGGAAATTCTTCCGGACGCGGGCCTTCTGGCGGTCCCCGGCACTCGGCATTTGGCGGTCCTGTGCGTACCTCGCAGTCTGAGAAATAAGGGCGATTTGGTTAATTTTCAGTCAAGGGTCACTTGACCGACGGCCGATGCCGGCGCTGCTGCGGCACAGAATAGCCGTGTTTTTTCAAGCTGGTAGACTTACCTGCCGAGGCAAGTCGCCATCCGCGGGGCTGCCGGTGGTGCCGTCAGCCCGCCGTCTTGGCCGCGTCCTCGTAGGCCTCGTGGGCGGTGAGCCAGGCGTCCTCGGCCGCGTTCAATTCGTGGATGGCGTGGGCCAGGTCGCGCTGGATCTTCGTCACCTCGGCGGGCGCGCCGTTGTAGAGCGCGGGATCGGCGAGCCTGGCCTCCAGCCCCTGCTTCTCCTTGGTCAGGCGATCGACCTGCTTCTCGGCGTGGGCGACGGCTTGGCGCAAGGGCTTCAGCTTCTGGCGTGCCTCGGCCGACGCGCGGCGCTCGTCGGCCTTCGAGACCTCGCGCTTCACCGTGGCCTGCTCGCGCACCGGCGCCTTCTTGTCGCCTGCCGGGGGCTTCTTGCCGTTGCCGCCGCGCTGCGCCGCGCGACGCTCGTCGATCAGGTGGCGGCGATAGTCGTCAAGGTCGCCGTCGAACGGCTTGCAGGTGCCGTCGGCAACCAGCCACAACCGGTCGGCCGTGGCGGCCACCATGCGCGGGTCGTGGCTGACCAGGATCACCGCGCCCTCGAACGCGCCGAGCGCCGCCACCAGCGCGTCGCGCGCCTCGATGTCCAGGTGGTTGGTCGGCTCGTCCAGCAACAGGAGATGCGGCGCGTCGCGCGTGACCAGCGCGAACAGCAGGCGCGCGCGCTCGCCGCCCGAAAGCTGTCCCACCTTGCGGTTGGCGCGGTCCTGGCCGAAGCCGAAGCGGCCGAGATGCGCGCGGACCTTCACCTCCGGCAGGTCGGGCATCGCGGCCGCCAGGTGGTCATAGGCCGTGCGATCGAGGTCGAAGGACTGCGTCTGGTCCTGGTCGAAATAGCCGACGCGCAGCTTGCCCGACCGGCGCACCGACCCCGCCTGCGGCTCCAGTCGCCGGGCCAGCAGCTTAAGCAGCGTCGACTTGCCGTTGCCGTTGGGGCCCAACAGCGCGATGCGGTCGTCCATGTCGATGCGCAGGCCCAGCTTCGTCAGCACCGACTTGCCCGGCGCATAGCCGATCGACGCGTTCTCGATGGCGACGATCGGCGGCGCCAGCTGGTCGGGGTCGGGGAACTCGAAGGTGATCTCCTCCGGCGGCGCCAGCGGCGCCACCTCGCCCATGCGCTCCAGCATCTTGATGCGGCTCTGCGCCTGGCGCGCCTTGCTGGCCTTGTAGCGGAAGCGGTCGATGAAGGCCTGGATGTGCTTGCGCTGGGCGGCCTGCTTGACCAGCGCCGCGGCGTGCAGGTTCAGGCGCATCGCGCGCGTGCGCTCGAAAT
>JADLEG010000307.1 GCA_020846275.1 Alphaproteobacteria bacterium | reverse complement strand
GGCGGCTTGTCGCAGCCGAAATTGATGTTGCAGAACTGGCCCGACGGCGTGCGCAGCGCCTTGACGCCGGACGCCTTCTGCAGCCGGCCGAACTCGGTCGGCAGGGTGTTCAGCATCAGGTCCGTGTCGCCGGCGATCAGCGCCGAGACCTCGGCGGTGGGGTCGGGATAGACCACCACCTGCACCCGGTCGAGATAGGGCCGCCCCTTGTCATAGAACGCGGGGTTGCGCTCGACGACGACCAGGCGCTCGGGCTCGAACGACACCAGCTTGAACGGACCCGTTCCCACCGCCTCGCGATCGAGGCGCGCCAAGCCCGCCTTGACGACCGCAGCGGGAACGATCTTGGCGTTTGTATAGGCCAGCGCGACCGGCAGGTCGGCGTAGGGCGCGGACAGCTTGAAAACGACCGTGGTGTCGTCGGAAGCCGTGACTTTCTCGATCGGCCCGACGTTCTGCCGCGCGGGCGAGGCGGTCTTGGCGTCCATGATCGCCTCGAACGTCGCGACCACATCGGCCGCCGTGCAGGGCGAGCCGTCGTGGAACGCCACGCCCTTGCGCAGCTTGAAGGTCCATTCCGTCAGATCGGTCGAGGCGTTCCAGGATTCCGCCAGGTCGGGCACCGGCGCCATGTCCAGGCCGAGGCGGGTCAGGCTGCTATAGAGCAGCTCCGCCACCAGGTATTCCGGGTTCACGCGGGTCAGCAGCGGGTTCAGCTTGGCGACGGCCTGGTCGACGCTCATGCGCAGCGTCCCGCCGCGCTTCTGGGCCTGCGCAAACAGCGGCGCGCGGGGCAGCACCAGGCCGCTGCCGAGCGCCGACGCGCCGGCAAGGAACCGGCGGCGGTCCAGGGGAATGGTCGGAATCATCAGGGTCTCCCTCGTGCTTCAGGCGTACCGGCGCGCTTCGATGGCGGCGTGGCCGGGTTGAAGTCGGCGCTCAGGTACAGAAGGATCGACTGGGCCAGGGCGACCACGTCGTCGACCGTCGTGAACTCGTCCGGCGCATGGGCGTTGCAGCCGGGGCGGGTCAGGCCCCCCAGCAGGATCTCCTTCACGCCGGCGCGCTGCACCCAGCCCATGTCGGAACTCGTCGACGATCCCCACGGGCGGAAGCTGGCCGGGTCGAACCCGAAGCCCTGGGCGAGCGCCGCCTGCCAGCGCGGCCAATGCGGCCCGGTCGGATCGGAAACCGGGGCCAGGTGGCCGCTCATGCGGGTCTCGACCTTGGTCGCGCGCGAGTTCTTCATGGCCTGGGCGATCGTTCCCTCCAGCTCGGCGCATACCGCCTCGAAATCCTCTTCGGGAGCGTAGCGCCGATTGACGAGGATGTCGAAGCGCGTGGGCAGCGACGAACCCTTTTGCCCGCCCGATGCCGCTGCGATCGTCAGCAGGGCGGTCAGCGGCCGCCCCTCGAAATGCGGCGGCGATGGCATGGCCGATTGCCGCAGCTGGACCCGCCGCTTGAGCTCTTCCAATGCCTGGAGCAGCGGAATGGCTTCCTCCAGCGCGTTGACGCCGCTGCCCGGATCGCCCGAATGCCCGCCGCGGCTGCAGACCCGGATCATCAGGTCGATGCTGCCGAAGCAGCCGGCCCAGATGCGCGGCGCGGCGCCGCCGTTGAAATTGAGCAGGTGGCCCCGCAACATCTGCTGTTCGGCAAGGTAGCGGACGCCTGGATAGAGGCCGCCTTCCTCGTCCGTGCAGAACAGCAGCACCGGATCGAACCTGAGCGTCATGCCCGTGCGCTCGACTGCCCGCAGCGCGGCCAGGGTGGAGGCGATCGTGCCTTTCATGTCGGCCGTGCCGCGCCCGTAGAGGCGCCTGCCGTCACGGCTCAGCTCCAGCGCCGGGCGGGTCCAGCCGGCGCCGGGCGGCACCGTATCGACATGGTAGTAGAGGCTGCAGACTTCCTTGGTCGCGGCCGGCCGCTCGGCGATCAGGTTGATGCGCTCGCCGTCGCCGCTGCCCGCGCCGGCGAACCACAGCGACTTTGGCACCGCAACCCGGCGAAAGCCGAAGCCGAAGGGCGCCAGCAGCTTTTCCATCAGATCGGCGAAAGATCCGTAACCTTCCCCAGGGGGAAACGACGTATCCGTTGCGATCAGCCGCGCCAGATCGGCAATGATCGCCTTCTCATCGAGCGCGATCGCGTCGCGCGCAACGGACAGCCGATCAGCGGACAGCACCGTAGCCACGATCCACGCTTCCTAAATGTCCGGATTTCTATATTCTTTAGAGAAATATGAGCGCCCGGGAGGGGCGCATGTCAACATGGTATTTGAACCAACGCCTCGAATTTCGATCCAAAGGACTGCAATTCGGCCGCTGCTGAGCGAAGCGGCCGGCGTACCGCTGTACGAGACGGTCAAACGGCACCTTTCCGAGGAGATACTGATCGGTCGCTGGCTGCCGGGCACCGTGCTGCCGGGCGAGGTGGCCCTGGCTAGGGGCTTTGGCGTTGCCGTCGGCACGGTCCGGCGCGCCTTGGCGGAATTGACCGCAGAAGGTTTGCTCACTCGGCGGCGCAAGACCGGCACGGTGGTGACCGGCCGCCGTCCGCATCACAGCCTGCGCTCGTTCTTCCAATATTTCCGCCTGCATGCCCTCGACGGCTCGGTCGTTCGCTCCAGCGCCCGGGTCGTCGGCATCGAGCTCGGCAACGCTTCGCCGGCGGAAAGCGCAAAGCTGGAACTGTCCGCTGGCAACCGGGTCGTACGCCTGCGCCGCGTCCGCAGCGTCGGGGGCATTCCGGTCATGCACGACCTGATGGTGATACCGGCAGACCGGGTGCCCGGGTTTCCGCTGTCGGCGGGCGACGTGCCCGAGCTCGTCTATCTTCACCTGCTGGAGCGCTATGGAATCCGGATCTCGGCGGTGCGCGAGGAGATCACTGCGGGGCTGGCCGACGAACGCGATCTGGAATTGCTGGAACTGGAGCCGCCGGCGGCGCTGCTGGTGATGGACGAGCTGGGCTTCGACCAGGCCGGCACGCCGACGATCCTGAACCACCATCGCGCCCAGACCGCGCGGCACTGCTACGTGAACGAAGTCACCTGAGCGCGGCTTGGCGGGCCGAAGGTGGCGTTCTTCGTCGACGCCCAGCGGCCGATGGCGTATCGGGTTCCGATCCTCTCCGCGCGACAATGCTGCGCCTCGCTTTCCGGCGCGACCAGATGCTATGCATCGGCGTCGTCCCGGGCGGGCCGCTTCGCGCTGGCGACACACGGAGACTGATGCGATGAACGAGCTGTTCGCCCCCGGATTCAAGGAAACGCCCTATTGGTGGGAAGCAGCGCCGCCGCCCGATTCGAGGCCCAAGGATCTACCCTGGCAAGTCGATGTAGCGATCGTTGGCGGCGGCTACTGCGGTTTGTCGGCAGCGCTGGAATTGCGCCGGCATGGCGTCGAGGTGCTGGTGCTCGAGGCGGAGCGGATCGGCTTCGGCGCCAGTTCGCGCAACGGCGGCATGGTTTCCGGCGGATTGAAGCTCGCCTCGGGCGATCTCGCCCGCAAATTCGGTGCGGAGAAGGCCGCGGGCGTGCTGGAGGAGGCCGCCGGCTCGCTTGGCTTCCTGGAGGAGCTGATCGCGCGCGAAGGAATCCAGTGCCACTACAAGCGGCACGGACGGTTCGTCGGCGCGCATTGCACCAAGGCCTACGAAGCGATGGCGGCGCGCGCCGAGGCGTTGAAGGCGCTGACCGGCCTCGACGCGCACACGCTGCCGCGCGAGCGTCAACGCGAACAGATTGCGACCGACTACTATGCCGGCGGCATGGTGGCCGACGCCACCGGCGGACTGCACCCCGCGCTCTACCATCAGGGTCTTGCGGCTGCGGCGCGGCGCGCGGGCGCCACGGTCGTGGACGGCACGCGGGTCGAGTCCGTCATGCGCGGCCCGGACGGCTTCGTCGTGCGGACGGCGCGCGGCCAGGTCAAGGCCCGCGAGGTCATGGTCGCCACCAACGGCTATACCGACGGCGCCGCGCCATGGCTGCGCCGCCGCCTGATCCCGGTCGCCAGCTACATCATCGCGACCGACGAACTTCCGCCGGAGACCATCAAGCGCTTGATCCCGAACGGACGGATGCTGTCGGACACCAACCGCGTGCTGCACTACTACCGCGCCGCGCCCGACAGCAACCGCATCCTGTTCGGCGGCCGCGCCAGCTTCCGGTCCGTCACGCCGCGCGAGGCGGCGCCCATCCTGCACCGCTTCATGTGCGCGATCTGGCCCGAGCTTGCGACGGTGAAGATCACCCACGCCTGGACGGGCAATGTCGCCTTCACCTTCGACTTCACGCCGCATATCGCGGTCGCGGACGGCGTGCACTACGCGGCCGGCTGCCAGGGCAGCGGCGTTGCGATGGCGAGCTATCTCGGCCATCGCACCGCGCTGAAGATCGCCGGCCGCGCCAACCGCCCCTCGGCCTTCGAGGGGCTGGGCTTTCCGACCCTGCCGCTCTATAGCGGCAAGCCCTGGTTCCTGCCGCTGGTAGGGACGGCCTATCGCGTTCAGGACTGGCTGGACCGCCGCGCGGGGTGACGCGCCTTGATGGTTCGAGACGGGCCAGCGGGGCCCTCCTCACCATGACGCGGCTATTTGGGTTTCGTCATACCGAGGAGCGCGCGCAGCGGGCGTCTCGAAGCACGTCGAAACCCAGACGCTACGACGCCGCCCGGATTTCCATCGTCTTCTGGGCGGCCTTGCGGCCGAAGCAGCGGTCGATCCAGGCCTTCACATTCGGCCACGGGCTGAAGTCGAACTTCATCACGTAGGGCGAGAAGAACACGCCGGCGATGTTGAGATCGGCGACGGTGAAGCTCTGACCCAGCAGGTAGGGCTGCTTGCCGAGATGCTGGTCGAGGACGGCCATCGGCTTGTCCAGCGCCTTGCGCGCCTCGGCGGCGACCTTGGCGTCGCGCTTTTCCGGCGCGTAGCCCCAGCTGTGCATGCCATAGGCGCCGATGTGACGCTCGACTTCGGTCGCCACCCACAGCGTCCACTGCCAGGTGCGCGCCTCGTCCTCCAGGCTCGACGGATAGAGACCCTTGCCGTGCTTCTTGGCGAGGTAGAGGTTGATCGCCAGGGATTCGAACAGCTTCAGCTTGCCGTCTTCGAGCGCCGGCACGCTGGCATTGGGATTGATCGCCAGGAACTCGGGCTTCTTGGTGCCGCCGTCGACCCAGCCGACCTTCACATGGTCGTAGGGCACGCCCAGCTCCTCCGCCAACCAGATGTTGCGGATCGCGCGCGACTTGGCGATGCCATGAATCTTCAGGTCTGCCATCGGAAGTTTCCTCTTTCGTTGATGTGACGTGGATGGAGGGGAGGCAAGGGCATCAGGCGGCCGGGGTCGGCGCCGGGGCTTCCTGGGGATAGAGGTGGCAGGCGACCAGATGGCCGGGCTTCGGCTCGGTCGTGCGCGGCTCGACCTCGCGGCAGACCGGCATCACCTTGGGGCAGCGGGTGTGAAAGCGGCAGCCCTTGGGCGGGTTGAGCGCGCTCGGTATCTCGCCGGTGATCGCCGCCTTGCGCCGGCTGGCGCGCGGCTTGGCCTCGGGCACGGCGGCGATCAGCGCCTGGGTGTAGGGATGCAGCGGCTCGGCGTAGAGCGCGCGCTTCGCGCCGATTTCGACGATCTTGCCGAGATACATGACGGCGACGCGGTCCGAGATGTGCTTCACCACGCCGAGGTCGTGCGCGATGAACAGGTAGGTCAGTCCCAGATCGGCCTGCAGGTCCTGCAGCAGGTTGACGATCTGCGCCTGGATCGACACGTCGAGCGCGGATACCGGCTCGTCGCAGACGATGAAGCGGGGGTTCAGCGCGAGCGCGCGGGCGATGCCGATGCGCTGGCGCTGGCCGCCCGAGAATTCGTGCGGGTAGCGCCGCGCGTGCTCGGCCACCAGCCCCACGCGTTCGAGCAGCTCCAGCACGCGATCGCGCGCGTCGCGGCCGTTCAGCGTTCGGTGGATCTCGATCGGCTCCTTGATGATGTCCTCGACGGTCATGCGCGGGTTCAAGGCGCCATAGGGATCCTGGAACACGATCTGCATGTGGCGCCGGCGCGCGCGCATCGCCTCGGGGGCCAGCTCGACCAGGTTCTCGCCTTCGAACTCGATGCGTCCGGTGGTCGGCTCGATCAGGCGCAGCAGCATGCGCCCCACGGTCGACTTCCCGCAGCCCGATTCGCCGACCAGGCCCAGCGTCTCGCCCGAGCCGACGCCGAAGTTGACGTCGTCGACCGCGCGCAGCATCGCCTTGCCGCGGTTGAGCGGCCCGCCCTGGCCCACTGGGAAGTGCTTGGTCAGGCCCGCGACGCGCAACAGCTCGGTCATTGCACGGGCAGCTCGCGGTGGCGGATGCAGGCGCTGTCGTGCCCGGCCGCGATGGCAGCGAGCGGCGGCACGGCGGCGGCGCAGGCGCCGACGCGCCAGGCGCAGCGCGGCTCGAACCGGCAGCCCGGCGGCACCGAGGCCGGGTTCGGCAGCGTGCCGGGGATCGTCTTGAGGCGCTCGCGCTCGTCGCTGAGCTTGGGGATGCTGTCGAGCAGGCCGCGCGTGTAGGGATGCGCCGGACGCGCGAACAGCCCATCGACGGGTGCCTGTTCAACGAGCCGGCCCGCATACATCACGATCACGCGGTCTGCCGTCTCGGCCACCACGCCCATGTTGTGGGTGATGATCATGATCGCCATGCGGAATTCCTCGCGCAGGTCGAGAAGCAATTCGAGGATCTGCTGCTGAATGGTCACGTCGAGCGCCGTGGTGGGCTCGTCGGCGATCAGCAGGCGCGGGTTGCAGATCAGCGCCATCGCGATCATCACGCGCTGGCGCATGCCGCCGGAGAGCTGGTGCGGATAGTCATCGAGCCGCCGCTCGGCCCCGGCGATGCCGACCTTGTCGAGCATCTCGACCGCGCGGTCGCGCTGGCGCTTCTGGCCCGCGCGCTCGTGCACGCGCACGGTTTCCATGAGCTGGTCGCCGATCGTGAAGACCGGGTTGAGCGAGGTCATCGGCTCCTGGAAGATCATGCCGATGCCGGGGCCGCGGATCCGCCGCAGGTCGCGCTCGCCGTAGCGCAGCAGGTCCTCGCCTTCGAACACGATCGATCCGCGCGCGACGCGCGCCGGCGGGCGCGGCAGCAATCCCATGATCGACAGGGCCGTCACGCTCTTGCCGCTGCCCGATTCGCCGACGATGCCCAGCACCTCGCCGGGCGCCAGGTCGAAGCTGACGTCGTCGACGGCGGCGAACTCGCCATGCTCGCCGGCGAACAGGACCTGCAGGTTGCGGACGGACAGGAGGCTCACTGCTGGATCCGCAGCCTTGGGTCGAGGATGTCGCGCAATCCGTCGCCCAGCAGGTTGAGCGCCATGACCGTGATCGCCAGCGCAGCACCGGGAATCGCGATGATCCACGGCGCTTCGCGCATGTACTGGCGCCCCTCGGCCATGATGTTGCCCCAGGTGGGCGTGGGCGGCTCCGCGCCCAGGCCCAGGAAGCTGAGCGTCGCCTCGGTCAGGACGGCATAGGCGAACAGGAAGCTGAGCTGCACCAGCAGCGGCGCCATCGAGTTGGGCAGGATGTGCCGGCGCAGGATGCGCCAGTGCCCGGCCCCGGCGGCGACCGCGGCCTGCACGTATTCCATCTGGCGGATGACGATGACCGACGACCGCACGATGCGCGCGGTACGCGGAATGTACACGATGCTGAGCGCCAGGATCATGTTCGGCATCGACCGCCCCAGCACCGCCGCGACGCCGATCGCCAGCAGGATCGCGGGGAACGCCATGATGGCGTCGTTGATCCGCATCAGCATGTTGTCGAGCCGGCGGAAATAGCCCGACAGCGACCCGATCAGCGTGCCGAACACGGCATTGATGACGACCACCGCCGTTCCGATCATCAGCGAGAGCTGCGCGCCATAGACGACGCGCGAGAGCTGGCTGCGGCCCAGATTGTCGGTGCCGAACAGGAAGTCCCAGCTCGGCGGCTTGAACCGCGCGCGCATCGCCAGCTTGGTGGGGTCGGACGGCGTGATCATCGGCGCGAACAGCGCCGCCACCAGGATGATCGCGAACAGCACCAGCCCGGTCTGGAACGAGCGGTGGCGCAGCAGCCGGCGCAGCGTGGCCCAGCGCGGCGACCGGCGCGGTGCCGCGGCGGCGACCGAGGCTTGGGGGTCGAGGGTAGCGACGGCCTCAGCCACCTTCGTACCTCACGCGCGGGTCGAGCCAGGCATAGGCGACGTCGACCAGGATATTGATGCCCACGAGCAGCATGGTCACGAACAGCAGGCCGCCCTGGATCATCGGATAGTCGCGGTTGAGGATCGCCGAGGTCAGCAACTGGCCGACGCCGGGAATGGAGAACACGGACTCGGTCACCACCGCGCCGGAGATGAGCAGGCTGACGATGATGCCGATCACCGTCACCACCGGGATCATGGTGTTGGCGAGCGCGTGCTTGCCGACCACCAGGTAGTTGGGAAGGCCCTTGGCCCGTGCCGTGCGGATGTAGTCCTGGCGCAGGACCTCGAGCATGGTCGAGCGCGTGATGCGCGCCAGCAGGCCGATCTGCAGCAGCGCCAGCGAGATCGCCGGCATGGTGGCCGACCGCAGCCAGCCGATCGGATCCTGCGTGAACGGTATGTAGCCGCCGGTGGGCAGCCAGCCGAGCTGGACCGAGAACAGCACGATCATCATCAGGCCAAGCCAGAAGTTCGGCATCGAGACGCCGATCATGGCGAACATCATCGCCGCCTGGTCGACCCAGGAATTCTGGCGCAGCGCGGCGAGCACGCCGCTGACCATTCCGAAGATGAGGGTCAGCACCAGCGCGTAGATGCTGAGCGATACCGTCACCGGCAGACGCTCGAAGGTCGCCTGCGTCACGTCCTTGCCCAGGAAGATCGAGCGGCCCAGATCGCCGCGCGCCAGCCCCGCGTACCATTTGGTCAACTGCACATACCAGGGCTGGTCAAGGCCGAGATTCTTGCGGATCAGCTCGCGCTCGGCGAGGGTGGAGCTCACCCCGCCGAGCGCGGCGCTGACGTCGCCGGGAATGGCCCGCATCAGCCCGAACGTGATCAAGGTCACGATCAGGATCACCGGGATCGACCCCAGGACCCGGTTCAGGATGACGCGGCCCAATGCCCTGTCCCCGCGCTAGGAGGCTACTCGATCCAGACGTTCGAGAAGCGCGGCGCGCGGAACGGCTTGAAGCCTTTCACGTTCGACCGCACCGCCTGGACCTTGGTCAGCGAGCCGAACGGCACCGCATAGACCTTCTCCAGCGCGATCTTCTGCGCTTTCACGAATCCCGCTTGCCGGCCGGCCACGTCCGGCTTGTTCTGCATCTCGGCATAGGCGGCTTCCAGCTCCGGGTCCGGCGGCGTCGGCGCCTGGGTACCGCCGGGCGGGATGAAGAACTTGATCGTGGCCAGCGGGCCCAAGGCGGGCTGCGTGCCCCAGCCGGTGTAGAAGAAGTTCCAGCCCTCGGCCTCCTTCGACATGCGGTTGACCGAGGTCGGCCAGTCGACCACCTCGAGCTTGGCATTGATGCCGACCGCCTTGAGCTGCTCGGTCGTCACCAGCGCGGCATTGTACATGCTGGTGTAGTCCTTGTTGGTCATGAAGACGACCGGCTCGCCCTTGTAGCCGGCCTCGGCCAGGTACTTCTTGGCCACGGCGGCGTTCTTCTGGTTGTAGGTTTCCTTGCCGACATCGGTGTAGGTGGCGCGGCCGGGATACTGGAAGCCGATGTTCAGCTTGTAGGCGCCGTCGGTGGACGCATCCATGATCTCGTCCATGTCCAGCGCCGCCTGCACCGCCTTGCGGAAGGCCAGGTTGTTGGTGGGCGCCGTCTTGGTGTTGGGCAGCATGATGTGCACCCACCAGTTCTCCAGCGGCACCAGCGTGATCTTCGGGTTCTTCTTCAGGTCGGCCTGGGCCTTGGTCGGCACGTCCTCGACGGCCTGCAGCTCGCCCGTCTCCAGGCCAGCGACGCGCGCGCCCGGCTCTGTGACGATGCGATAGGTGACCGTATCGATGCAGGCGACCTTGTACCCGCCGAAGCCGGTGCGGTCCTCGAACTTCGGGTTCGGCTTGTAGTCATCGAAGCGCGCCAGCTTCACATGGCTGTCGGCGACGTTTTCGACAACCTTGAACGGCCCGGTGCCGATCGGCTCGAGCCGCAGCGGCTCGGCGTCCTTCTGCTCGGCGGGGAAGATGTCGATCGGCACGCTGAACGAGCTCAGGTCCTCGATGAAGGTCGGCTGCGCGACCTTCATCCGGATGATGAAGGTGTACTTGTCCGGCGCTTCCCATTTCTCGACATTGACCAGGTTGCTGCGCTCGATGCCGATCTTGTTGTAGCGGTCAAACGAGGCCATCACGTCGGCAGAGGTCATTTCCTTGCCGTTGTGGAACTTGATGCCCTGGCGCAGCTTGAACGTGTAGGTCTTGCGGTCGGCCGATTCCTCCATCGATTCCGCCAGGTCGAGGATCGGCTCGTTCTTCTCGTCGCGCGTCATCAGCGCTTCGTAGATGTTCATCGCCAGGTTGCGGGTCGAGATGGTGTTCGAGGCGTACTGGTCCAGGCTGTTGACCTTGGCCTCGCCCGCGAACACCAGATCGCCGCCCTTCTTGGGGCAGGTAAAGGGCGCGGCGAGCGCGGGGGTCGCCAGTCCCAGCAAGCCGACGGCGAGCCCGTGGCGTATCCAAGTCTTGTGCATGACGTTCATCCTCCGTTGTCTGTTCGATCGGTCAGGTTGCCGCAAGGCCGACGGGCGTCGCCGCCCGCCCGGTGCGGAAGAAACTCTCGATGTTGCGGACCACGCCGGCGTAGCAGGCGTCCCAGGTTTCAATGCTGCCGCCGCCGATATGCGGGGTCAGCACGACGTTGTCCATCGCCAGCAGCTTGGCCGGCACTTCGGGCTCGCGCTCGAACACGTCCAGCCCGGCGCCTGCGATCGTTCCGGACTCCAGCGCGGCGACCAGCGCCGGCTCGTCGATGATGGCGCCGCGCGCGATATTGACCAGGATGCCCTGCGGGCCCAGGGCCTTCAGCACGCCGGCGTCGACGCGATGGCGCGTTTCGGGCGAGGACGGGCAGGCGACGACCAGGTAGTCGCTCCAAGCTGCCAGCGGCTCCAGCGCATCCATGTAGCGATAGGGCAGGTCCGCGCGCGGCCGGCGGTTGTGGTAGGCTATCTCGAGGTCGAAGCCGGCCGCGCGGCGCGCGATCGCCGCGCCGATCCGGCCCAGGCCGTAAATCCCCAGCCGACGGCCGCTGAAGCGCGGCATCAGCGGAAAGCGCGCACCAGGCCATTTGCCCGCGCGCAGATAGCGGTCGGCGGTGACCATCCCGCGCTGCGAGGCGATCAGCAGCCCCATGGCTAGGTCGGCCACGCAGGCATCCGTCAACCCGGGCGTGTTCGAAAGCGCGATGCCGCGCCGGCCGAGTGCGGCGGTGTCCACGTTGTCGTAGCCCGCGCCCAGCACGGCCACCAGCCGCAGCGCGGGAAACTGGCCGATCACCTTGTCGTCGACGCGGTTCCCCATCGCCACCAGAACCTCGGCCTGCGGATCGATCGAATCGGGCAGGCGGTGCAGGTCGAACCGCGCGCCCAGCACGGCAGCTAGGCCGTCGTTCAGCCCCATTCCGTTGATCGAAGGCTTGGTGAGGGTTGTCGTGGCGGATGGCGATGCAATCATCGCGGCAGGCTCCGCCGCAGCCTGCTCCCGCGCAGCGTCCTCGCGACGGAATGGCCGCATCCGCGTCCACCGTGCCCCGCCATACCCCAGCTCCCCGAAGCCCGCTGTTTTCTTGTTCCCCGGCTACCTTAGCCTTACAGCATGCGCCGTGCCAAGCATCGTCGCGGCCCGGCGCGCGAGGAGCCTTGACCTTGCGGGCGCACAAGCGACACTCTTGCGGCCGTGCGGATCGAACACCAGCGGCTACGCCGCCTGACCAGCAACCTGATCGCGGCCGGCGGCAGCCGGGAGGCGGAGGCGCGGGCCGTCGCCGACCACCTGGTCGACGCCAATCTGGCCGGCCATGACAGCCACGGCGTGGGCATGTTGCCGCACTACGTGCGCAATCTGCAGGCGAAGACCCTGGTTCCCAACCGCACGCCCGAGATCGTCAGCAATACCGGCGCGTTCGCGGTCTGGGACGGGCGCAACGGCTATGGCCAGGTCATCGCGCGCGATGCGATGGGCTGGGCGATCAAGGCGGCGCGCCAGCACGGGGTGGCCGTGCATGGCTTGCGCAACACCCATCATATCGGCCGGGTCGGCGCCTATGGCGAACGGGTCGCCGCCGAGGGGCTGCTCGCGGTCCATTTCGTCAACGGCAACTCGGGCCCGCCGCGCGTCTCGCCGTTCCTCGGCCGCGAGGGGCGGATGTCGACCAACCCGATCTGCATCGCCGTGCCGGGCACCAAGGCGACCCAGCCGATCATCCTGGACTTCGCCACCAGCCGCATAGCGCTTGGCAAGGTGCGCGTGGCCTACAACGAGGGCAAGAAGGTGCCGGCAGGCGCGTTGCTCGACGCCGAGGGCAAGCCGACCGACGATCCCCGGGTGATCTACGAGCCGCCCCAGGGCACGGTGACGCCCTTCGGCGAGCACAAGGGCTACGGGCTTGCGCTGATCGCCGAGCTGCTGGCCGGCGCGATCGTGGGGGCCGGCACGATCCAGCCGGCCAACCCGCGCGACCGCGGCATCGTCAACGGCATGCTGACCGTGGTGATCGACCCGGAGCGCATGACCGACCGGAGCTTCGTCGATCGCGAGGTCGACGCCATGATCGCCTACCTGAAGACCACGCCCGCCAGCGATCCGACGAAGCCGGTGCTGATCCCCGGCGAGCCCGAGCGCATCGCGCGCGCCCGGCGCATCGCCGAGGGCATCGAGATCGATGCCACGACCTGGCGCGATATTGACGAAGCGGCGGCCAGCCTCGGCATGCGCTTCGACGGGGGCAATTGATGCTGCGGAACGCACCGCCGATCGACCCGGCGCGCCTCGACCTGGCCGCCGAGTACCGCGCCAAGCCGTTCGGCCGCCATAGCCCCGATCTGCAGGCGCTGCTCAACGTCATGCGCCGCGCCGAGAACTGCCAGGACCTGATCCTGGTATCGATCGCGCCCAACCGCTGGGTGCTGGGCCACCGCGAGCCCGACGGCAAGCCGCCGACCCTGTTCACCGACCAGGTGTTCGACCGGCTGGAGGACGGCGAGTGGGAGGGCTTCAAGCGCCGGTGGCGCGCGCTGACGGGCCAGGAACTGGTGCTGCCGTGACGGTCGAGCTCAAGAAGCCGACCGTCGTCGGCTACGTCGACCGGCTCTACGCCTATCCCGGCGACGAGGTGACGCTGCGGGTCAGCGTCTGCGAGCCGACCAAGCGCTATCGCGCCGAGCTGGTGCGGCTGGTCTGCGGCGAGACCGGGCCCAAGGGGCCGGGCGTGAAGGAAGAGCGCGTCGCCTCGGCCGTCGACGGCGAGCATGACGGCATCGAGCAGCGCACCAGCTTCGGCTCCCACGGCATCGTCGACAACCTGCCGGCGCTCGGCGCTGTCGCCATCTCCGTCCTGGCCTATCCGACCCTGCCGGGGCGTGGCAGACAGGCGCTGGTGGCGCTGGGCACGCTGCGCCTGGTGCTCGACGAAACGGGCGCGCCGGCCCTGCTCGTCGGCGATCGAGCCTTGAGCGCGGGCGTGGCACTGCGCGACCAGTGGTGGCACCGGATCGAGGCGCGTTACGACCCCGCGACCGGCGCGGCCGCGATCGCCGCCACGCCCTTCGCCGGGCTGCATGCCGATCGCGCGCAGTCCGCCGAGGGCAGGCTGGAGGCGGGCGCGGCGCCAAGCGGTCCCTTGTTCTTCGCCGCCGCGCCGGGGCCCGATGGCGGCGCGACGGAGCATTTCTACGGCAAGCTCGAGGCGCCGCGCCTTGTCTCTGGCACGGTCGACGCGCAATGGGATTTTTCGCGCGGCATCGACACGGCGCGGATCGAGGACGTCTCGCCCTCGCGCCTGCATGGGCGCCTGGTCAATGCGCCGAAGCGCGCCGTGACGGGGTCGCGCTGGGACGGGTCGGTGCATCACTGGAAGCTCGATCCCAGCCACTACGCGGCGATCCATTTCCATGCCGACGACCTGGCGGACGCGGAATGGAAGCCGAGCCTGCGCTTCAAATTGCCGGAGCGGATGAAGAGCGGCTTTTATGCGATCAAGCTGACCGGAAGCAGCCTTCCGTTCCATGTCGGGCTGATCGTCAGCCCCCGGCCGGGCGCGCGCTGTGCCAAGCTGGCGGTGCTGGCCTCGACCGTCACCTATCTCGCCTACGCCAACTACCGCCGGCGCATGTCGCCCGGGCCGTTCGAGCTGGCGATGGGCACATTGCCGACGGTCGACCTGACCGACGTCTTCCTGGCCGAGCATTTCGAGTTCGGGCACTCGACCTACGACGTCTATCGCGACGGCTACGGCGTCGGGCATTCGACCTTCAGGCGGCCGCTGTTCAATTTCCGCCCGACCGGCCGTTTCTGGAACTTCGCGATGGACCTCTGCATCATCGATTGGCTCGACCAGCAGGGGATCGACTACGACGTCATCAGCGACCACGAGCTGCAGGATCGCGGCGCCGACCTGCTGTCGTCCTACCGGGCCGTGATGAGCGCCAGCCATCCGGAATACTATTCGAGCGAGATGCTGCAGGCGGTGGAGGGGTTCCTCAGCCGCGGCGGGCGGTTCATGTACATGGGCGGCAACGGCTTCTACTGGCGCGTCACGTTTCCGCCGGCCTGGCCGGGCATGATCGAGCTGCGACGGGCCGAGGACGGCACCCGCGCCTGGGAGGAGATGCCGGGCCAGTACAACCACGCCACGGGCGAGCTCGGCGGGCTCTGGCGGCGCAACGGCTGGCCGCCGAACATGCTGTTCGGCGTCGGTTTCTATGCGCAGGGCTTCGACAATTCGAGCTACTACCGCCGCACGGCGGCGTCGTGCGATCCGCGCGCGGCGTTTCTGTTCGCGGGGATCGACGACGAGATCATCGGCGATTTCGGCGCCTCGGGCGACGGCGCGGCGGGTCTCGAGATCGACATCTATGACCGCCGCCTGGGCTCGCCGCCGCACGGGCTGGTGGTCGCCTCCTCGGAGAACCACTCCAACGCCTTCATGCTGGTGAACGAGGAGATCCTATCCAATCGCCAGGGCCAGGACGGTGCGCAGAACCCGGCGATCCGCGCCGACATGGTGTTCTTCGAAACCCCGAGCGGCGGGGCGGTGTTTTCGACCGGCTCGATCGCGTTCGTGGCGAGCCTGGCGCACGACAACTACCGCAACAACGTCTCGCGCCTGATCCGCAACGTGGTCGACCGGTTCATCGACCCCCAGCCTTTCGCAATCCCGAAGCCCTAGGCCTTGTAGTCCGAGCCGAGGTGGAACAGGCAGTCGCCGCGCTCGGTGCGGCCGGGGATGCGCTTGCACAGCACCACGCCATCCCGCTCGAACTTGACGATCTCGGGCTCGCGCCAGGGCGTGTGCGAGAAATGGATCGCGGCGGCCGGCTGGCCGGCCTTGATCTCGTCGCCCAGTTCCACCAGCGGTTCGAACACCCCGCCGAACTCCGGCGTGTAGACGTAGTAGTCCGGCCCGCCGACCTGCATCAGCCGCGTGCCTGGCGTGGGATCAACCTTGATGTCGGGCACGACGCCGATGTGTTTCAGCAGGCGCCGCACGCCGGCCTCGCCGACGCGCAGGGCGGCGGGCGTGACGGTGCCCGAACCGCCCAGCTCGGTCCCGATCGAGATGGCGCCGCGGCGCGACGCCGATGCGCCCAGCGTCTGGTCGGCGCCCATCGGCCGCGTGGAGACATAGCCGATCGGCGCGCCGAACTGGCGCAGCAATTCCAGCACCTTGGTGTTGCGGTCCGTCTCGCCGGGCACCAGCGTGCCCAGCGAACTCGGCACGTACATCAGCGAGCTGCCGCCGGAGTGGAGGTCGAAGGCGAAGTCGCACTTCGAGAGTATCTCGGTATCGATATAGTGCGCGATCTGCTTGGTGACGCCGCCGTCCGGATCGCCGGGGAAGGACCGGTTGAGGTTGCCGCCGTCGATCGGCGAGGTCCGGCGGCCGGCCATGGCGGCGGGAAAGTTCGACGCGGGATTGAAGATGATCCGGCCCTGCACTTGCTCGGGCTTCAACTCGCGGATCAGCTTCATCAGCGTGACCTGGCCCTCGTACTCGTCGCCGTGGTTGCCGGAATTCAAGAGCACCGTCGGCCCTTTGCCGTTCTTGATGCAGGCGACCGGGATCGGGATCCAGCCATAGGCGGATTCGTGCACGGAGTGCAGCAGACGGAGAAAGCCGGTCTGCCGGCCATTCTTCTCGAAATCAATGGTCGGCGTGATGCGTGATGCGGCCATGGGGTTGGAACCTCGGGGGAGCGTTTGGCGACGGAAGGCGGTGCTGCCGGATCGGCAGGCAGAGATTGGCATGCGGTGGCCGCGAAGCAAAGGGTTCCGTGGATGAAACGGTCCGCCGCTTCTGTCGTCAGAACGTCCCCGCGCCGTTAACGGGCAGCAGCACCGCGTAGAGCGAGCCCGTGGCGCAGATGAACATCCTGTTGCCCTTCGGGCCGCCGAAGCAGAGATTCGCCACGCGCTCGGGAATCCTGATCTTGCCGATCAGCGCGCAGTCCGGGAGGTAGCAGTGGATGCCGTCGGCCGCGCTGGTCCATAGGCGCCCGTCGCGGTCGAAGCGGAAGCCGTCGAAGATGCCTGCCGTGCATTTCGCGAACACGCGGCCGCCGGCGAGCCGGCCGTCGCCCGCGACGTCGAACACCCGCATGTGCCGCGGCGCGCCGCTGTCGGCGATGTAGAGCTTGCGCTCGTCGGGCGAGAAGGCGAGTCCGTTCGGCCGGTCGAAGTCGTCGGCCACGATGGCGACCGCGCCCGAGGCGGGATCCACGCGAAAGACATGGCAGGCGCCAATCTCGCTCGCGGCCTTGTGGCCCTCGTAGTCGGAATCGATGCCGTAAGCGGGGTCGGTGAACCAGATCGACCCGTCCGACTTGACGACCACGTCGTTGGGCGAATTGAGCCGCTTGCCCTGGTAGCGGTCGGCGATGACGGTGATCGACCCGTCATGCTCGGTGCGCGTGACTCGGCGATTGCCGTGCTCGCAGCTTACCAGCCGGCCCTGGCGGTCGACGGTATTGCCGTTGGAATAGCCGGCGGGCTGGCGGAACACGCCGACGGCGCCGGTGGCTTCGTCCCAGCGCAGCATGCGGTCGTTGGGAATGTCGCTCCACACCAGCGATCGATGCGCCGGGAAGTAGGCGGGGCCCTCGGCCCAGCGGCAACCCTCGTAGAGTTTCTCCACGCGCGCGCTGGTCTTGACGCACGGCCCGAACCGTTCGTCCAGAACTTCGAAATCCGCGTCGGCCATCCTTCTCCCCTTGACGATCCCGTTTCAGCGGTCAAGCGTAAGGCGCAACCTTAGCCGATTTCCGGGCAGGGCCGCGATGCTCCTGGGCTGCATAGCCGACGATTTGACCGGGGCGACCGACCTCGCGCTGATGCTCGCGCGCAACGGGCTCCGCACCGTGCAGACCATCGGCGTGCCCGCGGGCAAGGCGCCGGACGCCGAGGCCGTGGTGGTGGCGCTGAAGTCGCGCACCATCCCTGCCGCCGATGCCGTGGCCCAGTCGCTCGACGCCCTGCGCTGGGTCCGGGCGGCCGGCGCGCGGCAGGTCTTCTTCAAATACTGCTCGACCTTCGACTCGACCCCCGCCGGCAATATCGGGCCGGTTGCCGACGCCCTGCTCGACGCGCTGGGTGCGCATTTCACGATCGCCTGCCCGGCCTTTCCGGCCAACCACCGCAGCGTCTACCAGGGCCATCTGTTCGTGGGCGCGGTCCTGCTGTCGGATTCGGGCATGCGCAACCACCCGCTGACGCCGATGACCGACCCGAACCTGGTGTCGGTCCTGGCCAGGCAGACGAACCACAAGGTCGGGCTGGTCGCCTTCCCCGAGGTCGATGCCGGGACGGAGGCGCTGCGCGCCGCCTTCGCCCGGTTGCGCAAGGAGGGGGTGCGCCACGCCATCGTCGACGCGGTCAGCGACCGGCACCTGATGACGATCGGCACGGCCGTGTCGGACCTCGCGCTGGTGACGGGCGGATCGGGCGTCGCCATGGGCCTGCCGGAGAACTTTCGCCGCGCCGGCCTGGCGCCCGCGCGCAACGCCATCGTCCCGTTGCCCGCCGCCGTCGGGCACGCGGCCGTGCTGGCGGGAAGCTGCTCGCCGGCGACGCTTGGTCAGATCGAGGCGATGCGGGCCAGCGCCCCGGCGTTCGAGATCGACGTCCTGGCGCTGGCCGAGGGCGGGGATGTGGCGGGCGACGCGCTGGCATGGGCGAAGCCGAAGCTCGGCCGGGCGCCCCTACTGATCTACGCCAGCCAGCCGGCGGACAAGGTCGCCTCGATCCAGTCCCGGTTGGGCCGCGCCGAATCCGGCGAGATGGTGGAGCACGCCATGGCGAAGATCGCGACCGGTCTGGTCGAGGCCGGCGTCGGGCGACTGGTGGTGGCGGGCGGCGAGACTGCGGGCGCGGTGGTGGGCGCGCTGGGGGTGCGTACGCTCCAGATCGGGCCGGAGATCGACCCGGGCGTGCCGTGGACCGCGGCGCTTGACGGGCCGAAGCTGTCGCTCGCGCTCAAGTCCGGCAACTTCGGCGGGCGCGACTTCTTCACCAAGGCCTTCCAGGTGCTGGGATGAGCGAGACCAAGCTGCGCGACGCGATCGCGCGCCACGGCCGGTCGCTCTACCAGCGGCGCTACGCTCATGGCAGTTCAGGCAATATCAGCGCGCGTCTGTCCGACGGGTTCCTGATCACGCCGACGAATTCCTGCCTGGGTGACCTCGATTCCGCGCGCATTTCCAAGGTCGCGCTCGACGGCACGCATGTCTCGGGCGACAAGCCGTCGAAGGAATCCTTCCTGCACCTCGCGATGTACCAGGAGCGGCCGAGCGCTGCCGGCATCGTGCATCTGCACTGCACGCACTGCGTCGCGGTATCCTGCATGTGCCACGCCAACACCGCCGACATCCTGCCGCCGATCACCGCCTACTACGTGATGCGCATCGGCAAGCTGCCGCTGCTGCCCTACTACCGCCCGGGCGACATGGCGTTGGCCGAGGCGGTGCGCGGCGCGGCGCGCGGCCATCACGCCATGCTGCTGGCCAACCACGGGCCGGTGGTTGCGGGCAAGTCGCTGGACGACGCGGTCTACAACGCCGAGGAGCTGGAGGAGACGGCGCGCCTGTTCCTGATGTTGCAAGGGCAGAAGACGCTATTCCTGACCGAGGAGCAGATCGCGGCCCTGCGCGAGGCGTTTCCCAGCTAGCCGCGCGCGAAGGCGGCCAGGCGCGCGCGCATCGCCTGCAACACCACCGAGACGGCGGGGGAGGGCACGCGGCGGCGGGCCACGATGACGCCGATCTCAAGCTGCTTGAGCCGCGGCTCGGCCAGCGGCACGTGCTTCAGCTCGCCGCGCGCGATCTGGCTGAGGAACCCGAAGCGGGTGAAGAACCCGACCCCCACGCCGGCCAGCAGCATCGCGCGCATGAATTCCAGCGAGTTCGAGGTCGACCGGGTCTTGAGATTCATGCGGTGAGCCGCCAGTTCTGCTTCGATCGCGGGCATCATCGGCTGGCGGTCATGCACCAGGATGGCAGGATGCTCGGCGCAGTCCCGCAGGCGGATGCTGCGCCGGCGCGCGAGGGGATGGTCGGGGCGGACCACGATTCCCAGCGGCGCCGCGATCTTGTCCACCAGCTCGACCGACCGGTCGCGCGGGTCGACGAAGCTGATGCCGATGTCCGCGCGCCCGTTGCGCAATTCCTCGGCGATGTCGCGCGGTCCCAGCGCCATGACGGCGAAGGAGAGCAGGGGATGCGACGCGGCGACGGCGCTCATCACCTCGGGCACGAACTGCACCAGCATGGAATCGAGCGCCGTGATCCGGACCTCGCCGGTCACGATGCCGCGCAGCCCGTCGATATCGCCGCGTGTGCGCTCGTAGCGGTCGAGCGTCTCGCGCACGTGGCGCAGCACGGCCTCGCCGGCGGGGGTCAGGCCCACGCCGTCGCGCCGGCGCACGAACAAGGGCGCGCCGAGGTCGCGCTCGAGCTTCAGCACCTGGCGATTGACAGCGGAGGAGGCAACGTTGAGCGCAGCCGCCGCCCGGCGGATCGAGCCGTGGCGCGCTACCTGGTCGAAATAGCGCAGAACCGCCGCGTGCATTGCCATCCTCCAGCGTAGAATAGGCGATGCCATTTTGGCATCACCCGTGGCAAAAAACTGTTCTTTTCTCGCGCACCCTATTCGGCATAGGGTTTGCTGGGAATTGGGGCATCGTCGCTTTACGGGGGAGCTGACCATGACGAAATCGCGCAAGCCGCTGATCTCGCGGCGCAAAGTCCTGCAGTACGGCACCGGCACGGCCGGCCTCCTGGCCACCGGCCTGGTGCCGGGCCGGGGTTATACCCAGCAGGCGGCTACACAGACCGTGAACTTCCAGATCGGCTGGATCACCGGCGGCAACCAGCTGGGCGAGGTGGTCGCCAAGCAGATGGGGTTCTACGAGCAAGAGAAGCTGAACGTCGTCATCCAGCCGGGCGGGCCCAGCATCGACGGCGTGGCCATCGTCGCCTCGGGCAAGTTCGAGATCGGCCAGGTATCGTCCAGCCCCTCGCTGATGCTCGCGGCCTCGCAGAGCCTGCCGATCAAGTGCTTCGCGGTGGGGGCCCAGGAGCATCCCTACACGTTCTTCTCGCTGGGCAAGAAGCCGGTGAAGACTCCGCAGGAGCTTGTGGGCAAGAAGGTCGGCATCCAGGCTACGGGCAAGATCCTGCTGACCGCGCTGCTGAAGAAGAACAACATCCCGGAGGACAAGGTCGAGGTGGTGGTGGCAGGCGCCGACATGACGCCGCTGCTGTCGGGCCAGGTCGACGTCTTCACCGGCTGGCTGACCAACACGACGGCGCTGAAGCCGCTGGGCAAGGACCGCGTCGACCTGCGGCTGTGGGATTCGGGCATCAAGCTCTACGCGCTGCCCTACTACGCCACCAACGACACGCTGACCAAGAAGGCCGAGATGGTGCAGGCCTTCGTGCGCGCCACCGCCAAGGGCTGGGAATACGCCAATGCCAACCGCGAGAAGGCGGTGGACATGCTGGTCAAGGAATATCCCAACCTGGTGAAGGCCGACGAGGTGGAGGCCGCCGACGTGATGTTGGCCTACGAATTCACGTCCGCGACCAAGGCCAATGGCTGGGGCCAGATGGACATGGCCAACTGGGCCGAGCAGATCAAGGTCTACGACGAGCTGAAGCAGTTCTCGGCCGGCGCGCCGAAACTCGAAGCGGTCGCCACGACCGCGATCCTTGAGGCCACCAAGGACAAGCGGCCGAAGATCGGCTGAGGCGGCGATGACCGCTTCCGTCGCGATCGGCGGCCTGGGCGTTTCCCGAGCGGCGCCGGCCAGGGCCGGCGTCGCCGGGGACGCCGTGCGCTGCGACGGCGTCAGCGTGCGCTTCACCACCGAACGCGGCACGGTGACCGCGCTCGACGGCGTCTCGCTGACCATCCGCGCCGGCAGCTTCCTCACGCTGCTGGGGCCGTCGGGCTGCGGCAAGTCGACCCTCTTGCGCGTCATCGCCGACCTGGTGGCGCCCAGCGCCGGCGGGGTCGCGGTGCTGGGCGACCGGCCCGAGGTCGCCCGGCGCAACCGGGACATCGGCTTCGTGTTCCAGGATGCGGCGCTGCTGCCCTGGCGCACGGCGCTGCAGAACGTCACGCTTCCGCTGGAAGTCGGCGGATCGGCGGCGCGCCCGGGGAAGCGCTCGCCGCAGGACCTGCTGAAGCTGGTCGGCCTCGGTGGCTGGGAGAACGCCTTCCCCCACGAACTATCCGGTGGGATGCGCCAGCGCGTCGCCATCGCCCGCGCGCTGGTCAGCGACCCGAAGCTGCTGCTGATGGACGAGCCGTTCGGGGCGCTCGACGAGATCACCCGCGACCGGCTCAACGAGGAGCTTCTGGGGGTCTGGGAGAGCACTGGCACGACCATCGTGTTCGTCACGCACTCGATCTACGAGGCGGTGTTCCTCAGCCAGCAGGTGCTGGTGCTGGCCGCGCGGCCCGGCCGGGTGCGCGAGCTGGTGGACATCGACTTGCCCCTGCCGCGCCAGCTCGGCATGCGCGAGACGCCCGAGTTCGTGCGGCTCGCCGGCAGGCTGCGGCAAATACTGGAGACCTGCTGATGACGGCGCAGGTCACCGACACTGCCATGTCCGGTTTCGTCGCCGACGCCGAGGAGCAGGCGCGGTTCCTGGCCCGCAAGCGCCAGCTCCTGTGGCGCAAGCGCTTGCTGCCGCTCGGTGCGGTGATCGCGCTGCTGTTCCTGTGGTGGGCGGCGGTGGTGCTGTTCGACATCAAGCCGTTCATCGCGCCGTCGCCCGTCGCGGTGGTCCGCGTCCTGATCCAGCGGTTCGACATATTGATGGCGAACCTGCTGCCCACGGCGGTCGAATCGGTCTGCGGGTTTCTGCTCGGCAATTTCGCGGCCATCGCCATCGCCACCGTGTTCGTGCACAAGCGCACGGCCGAGGAGGCGTTCTTCCCGATCGCTGTGATGATCAACACCATCCCCGTGGTGGCCAAGGCGCCGATCCTGGTGCTGCTCCTGGGCAACGGCATGGAGCCCAAGATCGCCATCGCCGCGCTGATCTGCTTCTTCCCGACCCTGGTCAACATGGTGCGCGGCCTGCAGGACGTGAACCCGCAGTCGCTCGAGCTGATGCGCGTGCTGTCGGCCAGCCAGCGCGAGGTGTTCTTCAAGATCCGCGTGCAGAACTCGCTGCCCTACCTGTTCTCGGCGCTCAAGATCGCCGCCAGCACCTCGGTGATCGGCGCCATCGTCGGCGAATGGATCGGCAGCACCAGGGGCATCGGCGCGCTGATCATCCAGGCGACCTACGCCTTCGACACGCCGCTGCTTTACGCCACCATCGCCGTCGGCTCGACCTTCTCGGCCTGCTTCTTCGGCGTGATCGGGCTGATCGAGCGGCGCGTCGTGAAGTGGAAGTCCGAGCGCGCGCATTAGCCAGGAGACCGCGATGAGCACCAACCCGGATTTCGTCAAGGAGCCCGCGGGCGGCCAGGTGCCGGTCGTGGCGCATGCCGACGTGCTGGTGATCGGCGGCGGGCCGGCGGGCACGTCGGCGGCCATCGCCGCGGCGCGCAACGGCGCCAAGGTGACGCTGGTCGAGCGCTATCCCTACCTGGGGGGCCTCGCGTCCGGCGGCATGGTGCTGGTGCTCGACGACATGACCAACGGGTCCGAGATCACGGTCAAGGGCATCTGCCAGGAGTTCATCGACCGCATGGCGTCGAAGGACCTGGCGGTTTACCCGCCCGAGGCCGACCGCCGGGTCGACATGGCGATGTGGCAGAAATGGTCGCGCTGGGGCGTGCACGATTTCCATTCGCACCAGAAGCCGCAGCCCATCACCTATGCCGTCGCCTTCGACCCGGACGGGTGGAAGCGCGTTTCCTGCGACCTGATCGCCGAGAACAAGATCGACCTGCGCATGCATAGCTGGTTCTCGCGCGCGATCGTCGAGGATGGGCGCATCACCGGCGTGGTGTGCGAGAGCAAGGCCGGGCGCCAGGCGATGATGGGGCGCATCGTGATCGACGCCACCGGCGACCTGGACGTCGCGGCCTCGGCCGGCGCGCCCTTCACCCACGGTTCGTTCATCCTGACCACGGTGTTCCGCCTGGGCGGCGTCGACACCGACGCGGCCGAGCGCTTCCAGTACGGCGAGCCCGAAGCGTTCCAGAAGCTCGACCGCGAGGCCAAGCGCCTGATCGGCGGCGCCTGGGAGATGTGGTGGCTGAAGACGCCGCTGCCCGGCGTGGTGTGGTGCAACTGCCCGCACATGTCGGGCTACGACGGCATCAAGGTCGAGGACCTGACCCGCGCGGAGTTCGAGGGGCGCAAGCGCATCTACGCGCTGGTGGACTGGCTGCGCAAGACGCCGCTGCCCGGGTTCGAGAAGTGCCACGTCGTCGACGTGGCGCCGCAGACCGGCGTGCGCCAGACCCGCCTGCTCGACGGCGAATACGTCGTGACCAAGGAAGACGTGGCCGAGCGCGTGCATTTCGCCGACAGCGTGGCGCGGGGACGCGACTACTACACGCCCTATCGCGCGCTGTTGCCGCGCAACGTCGACCAGATGCTGGTCGCCGGCCGCCACTACTCCGCCACCTCGGCGGCGCAGAAGACCTCGCGCGAGATTCCGCCCTGCATGGCGATGGGCGAGGCGGCGGGCATTGCGGCGACGATGGCGCTCGGCGCCAACGCCACGGTGCGCGCGGTCGACGTCAATGCCCTGCAGCGCAAGATCAGGGCGGCGGGCGGCGACCCGGGCGACCGGCCCGCGCCGAACGCCAAGATCCTGCAGGCCGCGGAGTAGCCCATGGCAGCCAACGGCAAACTGCCGCTCGACGGCATCAGGGTCGTCGACTTCACCCAGGTCATGATGGGGCCGTGCGCCACGCAGATGCTGGGCGACTACGGCGCCGACGTGATCAAGATCGAGCGGCCGGGCGCGGGCGACCTGTCGCGCACCGCCATCCCCGACGACCCGGGCGGGCTCGACAATCCCGTGTTCTTCAGCCTGAACCGCAACAAGCGCAGCATCGCGCTCGACCTGCGCGGCGAAAAGGGCAAGCAGGTCGTGCGCGACCTGATCAAGACCGCCGATGTCGTCGTGAACAATTTCCGCCCCGGCGTGCTCGAGCGCATGGGCTTCGGCTACGCCGAGCTGCGCAAGATCAACAAGCGCATCATCAACGCGGTCGGCTCGGGCTTCGGGCCCAGCGGCCCCAACGCCCACAAGGGCGGCCAGGACGTGCTGGCCCAGGCGCTGACCGGGGTAATGCACCGCCGCTCGGACATGGCGGCGCCGATGTCGATTTACGCCACGGCGCTGGCCGACTATTCCGCCGGTATGCACCTGGTCCAGGGCGTGCTGCTGGCGCTCTACCAGCGCGAACGAACGGGCGAGGGGCAGGAGATCAACGTCTCGCTCTACAACTCGATGCTCGCCATGCAGATGCAGGAAGCGGCGATGTCGCTGATGCGCGGGCGCGACCTCAATTGGGGCGCCATGCCGCTCTCCGGCGTGTTCGCGACCACGGACGGTGCGGTGGTGCTGGTGGGCGCGTTCAAGCAGAACCCGTTACGCGACATCTGCACCGCGCTGGAGATCGCCGATCTTTCGACCGATCCGCGCTACGACACTTTCCCCAACCAGGTGAAGAACCGGCCGCAGCTCCAGGCGATCTTCCGCGAGCGTTTCGCGTCGAACACCACCGCGCATTGGCTCAAGCGCTTGGAGGAGCAGGATTTGCTCTGCGCGCCGGTACGCTCGCTCGCCGAGGCGCTGGTGGACGAGCAGACCGCGGTCAACGCAATGGTCGTCCAGATGAACGGCGCGGGCAACGACCCGATCAAATTGGTGGCCTCGCCGATCGCCATGTCCGATGCGGCGATCCGGCTCAACCGCCCGCCCCGGCTGGGCGAGCATGGTCGCGACATCCTGCGCGAGCTGGGCTATGCGCCGGCCAGCATCGATTCGCTGGTCGCCGAGGGCGTGGTGGCATGACCGTCCGCTTCGCCGTCGAGAACCACGTCGCGCGGGTCACCATCGACCGGCCGCAGGTGATGAACGCGATCGACGCGGCCACCGAGGCCGAACTCGACCGCATCTGGTTGGCGATCGAGAGCGACGGGGACGTGCGGGCCGTGGTGCTGACCGGGGCCGGCGACCGCGCGTTCTGCGCTGGCGCCGACGTCAAGAACGTGGGCAAGACCGGCCTGGAATACTGGGCCGACGGGCGACCCAACGGCTTCGGCGGCATCGCGCTGCGCCAGACCCTCGACGTGCCGGTGATCGCGAGGGTCAACGGCCACGCGCTGGGCGGCGGGTTCGAGATGGTGCTGGGCTGCGATATCGTGGTGGCGGCGGAGGAGGCGACGTTTGCCTTCCCCGAACCGCGCCTCGGCCGCATCCCGCTCGACGGCGGCATGGTGCTGCTGCAGCGCCAGATCCCGTTCCGCGCCGCCATGGGTGTGCTGATGACCGGGCGGCGCGTGAAGGCCGCCGAGGCGCTGGCGCTGGGCATCGCCAACGAGGTGGTGCCGCGCACCGGACTCGACGCCGCGGTCGACCGCTGGCTGGCGGATATCCTGGCTTGCGCGCCGCTGTCGATCCGCTCGATCAAGCAGACCGTGCGCCGCACCGCGCACCTCACCGCCGCCGAGGCGCGGGCGCAGAAGCTGCCGGCGCTGATCGCGGCGCTGCAGAGCAAGGACCAGGACGAGGGCGTCGCCGCCTTCCGCGAGAAGCGCCAGCCGGTCTGGCAGGGGCGCTAGGCGCCGTGGCCTACGTCATCACCGAGGCCTGCGTCGACGTGAAGGACAAGGCCTGCGTGCCGTCCTGCCCGGTGGAGTGCATCTACGAGGGCGGGCGGATGCTCTATATCCACCCGGACGAATGCATCAACTGCGGGCTGTGCCTCAGCGTCTGCCCGGTCCAGGCGATCTATGCCGACGACCAGGTGCCCGAGGACCAGAAGGGCTACATCGCCGCCAATGCCGAGTTCTTCGGCGACGCGGTGACCGGCTGGCACAGCCCGGGCGGCGCCGGGCCGCGCTACGTGACGGACAAGGATCACCCGCTGGTGGCATCGCAGCCCAAACGCTAGCAGCGCCCGGGCAACTTGGCGAAATGCGGCACTGCTTCGGCGGCCGTTGCCACCTCGGGCTTCGACGCCGCGACGATCCGTTCGCGCATCGCGGCAAACCGCTGCAGCACCGCCGGTTCGTCGAAGGCCAGGATGCGCCCGTCGCGATAGGCCCAGCGCCCATCCACCATCGTCGCGCGCACGCAGGCGGGCGTCGCGTGCTGCGCCAACGCCGCCAGGTTCAGCGTCAGCGGCGCCTCGGCGGCCCCGTCCATGTCCACGACCGTCAGGTCGGCGCGATATCCCGCGGCGATGCGCCCGATGTCACGGGCCATCCCCAGGGCACGCGCGCCGCCGGCAGTGGCCCAGCCCAGGGTCTCGCGCGCGTCGGGCCAAGCTGCGGGGTCGGCGGTGGTGGCGCGCGGCAGCATCATAGCCAACCGCATGACCTCGAACAGGTCGTGCCGACCGCCGGTGTTCGATCCGTCGCTGCCCAGGCCCAGCGCCACGCCGCGCGCGCGATAGTCGGCCACCGGGGCGAATCCGCTGCCCAGCATCAGGTTGCTGACCGGGTTGTGCACGACGGTAACCCCGCTGTCGGCCAGCAGCTTGCGTTCCTCCGGCGCGGTCCAGATCGCATGCGCCACCGACAGACGGTCGTTGACCAGGCCGTGGCGCGCCATTTCGGCGATCATGCCGTCGCGCCAATGGCGGAGCCCGATGCTGGCCTGGGCCTGCGTCTCCAGCAGATGGGTATGCACGTGGACGCCCAGCTCGGCCGCCAGCTCGGCCCACGCCATCCATAGCCCCGGCGAGCAGCGTTGCGGTGCGTTCGGTCCCAGCAGCAGGGCAATGCGGCCGTCCCTGCCGTGCCACTGGGCGTGGATGCGCCGGAACAGGGCGGCCATATCGGCCGCGCCCGGCCGTTTCGGCCCCTCGACGCGCCGGCGCAGCTCGGGCGGCAGGTCGATGCCCAGCAGGTCGTGGTCGAAGCGGTCGTGCAGCATCGGCGCGAAGCCCACGCGCATGCCCGAGCGATGATGCGCGTCCAGCGCCGTGTCGACCCGCCCGGCATGGGCGAAATGGTCGATCGTTGACGTCACGCCGGCCCGCAGCATCTCGGCCGCACCCAACAGGATCGCGGTCTGGATGCCCTCGTCGTCCAGCGACCGCCCGTAGGCGACGGTGTAGAGCGCCCATTGCTCCAGGGGCAGGCTGTTCTCGGTGCCCCGGACGACGGTGCCGTAGGAATGGTAATGGGCGTTGACCAGGCCGGGCATCAGCACCCGGCCGGCAAGGTCGATACGGCTTGCAGCCCGCCGGCGGATTGCCTCGACGCCGCCGGCGTCCGCTGCGACCGCGGCGATGCGCGCACCATCGACCAGCACCGCGCCGGCGGGCAACGGCGACCACGCGTCGGCGTCCGGCAGGACCAGGCGGGCGTTTTCCAATAACAAGGGTTCCATTGCTCGATCCTACTTGGTCGTCCCGGCGCCGGCCATTTCGGGTTTTCCGGCCGCGGCGCAATTCCGGGGGTTGCGAAGGGCCTTCACCAGTGCCTTAATCGGCGCGGGAAAGCCGTCCACCGCCGGAAATCGGACGGGGGCTTAGAAGGGGAGATTTCGATGTTCAAGATCACGCGTCGTGGCGCCCTCCAGGGCGGGCTCGCGGTTGCGGCAAGCGTCGGTGCGCCGGCCATCGTTCGCGGCCAGACCAGGCCCAGCGCGGCGCGCACGATCCGCGCGGTGTTCCACGGAGACGTGCCGACCTATGACCCGATCTGGACCACGGCCAACATGGCGGCCTATGCCGGCGGCATGGTCTACGACACGCTGTTCGGCATCGACGAGCAGCAGAACCCCAAGCCACAGATGGTCGGCAAGTGGGGCCTGTCCGACGACAAGCTGAAATACACTTTCGAATTGCGCGACGGGCTGAAATGGACGGACGGCACCCCGGTCACCACCGCCGACGTCCTGCCCTCGCTGAAGCGCTGGGCCGCGCGCGACGGCGGCGGCCAGCACATGATGCTGCGCGTCAAGGACATTGCGGCGAAAGACGAGAAGACCTTCACGATCGAGCTCAAGGAGAAATACGGCCTGGTGCTCGATATCCTGGCCAAGACCTCGACGCCGGTCTGCTTCATCATGCGCAAGAAGGAAGCCGAGACCGACCCGATGCAGAAGATCGAGCAGGTGGTCGGCTCGGGCCCGTTCAAGCTCAATCTCGACGAGACCAAGCCCGGCACGCAGTACGTCTATGACCGCAATCCCGACTACGTGCCGCGCAGCGACGCGCCGTCCGGCATCGCAGGCGGCAAGGTGGTCAAGGTCGACCGCGTGATCTTCGTCAACATGCCCGACGCGCAGACCGCCGTGGCCGCCGTGCAAGCCGGCGAGATCGACTTCTACGAGATTCCGCCGACCGACCTGCTGCCGCAGCTCGAAGGCGACAAGAACATCAAGATCCAGGTGCTGAACCCGCTGGGCCAGGTCGGTCAGATCCGCCTGAACTTCTTGCACCCGCCGTTCGACAACGAGAAGGCGCGGCAGGCGATGCTCTACATCGTCAAGCAGAGCGACTACATGAAGGCGACGTTCGGCGATTCGAAATACGCCAAGGTCTGCCCGTCCTATTTCGGCATGGGCACGCCGATGGAGAACGACGCCAACACCGATTGGTTCAAGGGCGGCCAAAATTTCGCCAAGGCCAAGGAGATGTTCAAGGAAGCGGGCTATGACGGGCGCCCCATCGTGCTGCTGCAGGCGACCAACATCCCCTACATGAACAACTCGGCGATGATCCTGGCCCAGGAGATGCGCCAGGTCGGCCTCAACGTGCAGGTCGAGCCGATGGATTGGTCGAACGTGGTCCAGCGCCGCGCCAACAAGGCGGCGCCGAACCAGGGCGGCTGGAACATCTTCATCACCTCGTCCGGCGGCAACGCGATCGGCAACCCGATCCTGCTCGCCGCGCACGCCGCGACCGGCGACAAGGCGTGGTTCGGCTGGCCGTCGGACGCCAAGCAGGAAGAGCTGCGCGACAAATGGGCGGTCGCCGATACGCTGGAGGCCCGCAAGGCGGTCGGTCGCGAGCTGCAGGCCAACGCCTGGAAATTCGTGCCGCAGCTCTACTACGGTCAATGGGTGCAGCCGGCGGCGGTACGCAGCAACATCAACGGCCTGCTGCCGGTGGCCGAGATCATCCCGTGGTGGAACGTCACCAAGGGCTGATCCTCACGCCAAGCGTGCAGCCCATGCTGATCGGCCCGGCGGCTCCGCGATGCGGAGCGCGGGCCGGGACCTGCGCGACCCAAACCTGAACCGACCCGGGAACCGATGCACCGCGCATGATCGCCTACATCGTCCGCCGCCTGATCTCGATGTTACCGGTCATGGCCGTCGTGGCGCTGTTCGTGTTCCTGCTGCTGCATCTCGCGCCGGGCGATCCGGCGGCGATCATCGCCGGCGACAACGCGACGGTCGAGAACATCGCGGCGATCCGCAAGGCGCTGGGGCTGGACGAGCCGCTGTGGAAGCAGCTCCTGGTCTGGGTCTGGAGCCTGATCCAGGGCGACCTCGGCAAGTCGATGTTCTGGAACGAGCCGGTGACCACGCTGATCCGCCAGCGCATGGAGCCGACCATCGCGCTGGCCGGCACCACCTTGTTCTTCGCCGTCGCCATCGCGATCACGCTTGGCGTGACGGCGGCGGCGCGGGTCGGCACGGGCATCGACCGCTTCGTGATGGGCCTGGCCGTCGTCGGCTTCTCGGTACCGGTGTTCGTGACCGGCTATCTGCTGATCTTCCTCTTCGCGATCCAGCTCAAATGGCTGCCCGTGCAGGGCTATACGCCGATCGCCGAGGGGGTGGGGCCGTGGATCCACAACCTGGTCCTGCCGTCGATCGCGCTCGGCCTCGCCTATGTGGCGCTGATCGCGCGGATCACGCGCACCACGATGCTGGACGTGTTGGCCGAGGACTACATGCGCACGGCCCGCGCCAAGGGAGTGGCGCCGCGGCCGATGCTGCTGAAGCACGCGCTGAAGAACGCGGCGGTGCCGATCGTGACCGTCATCGGCATCGGCGTGGCGTTGCTGATCGGCGGTGTGGTGATCACCGAGACCGTGTTCAACATCCCCGGAATCGGCCGCCTGGTGGTCGACGCCATCGCGCGGCGCGACTACCCGATCATCCAGGGGGTCATCATGCTGTTTTCCGGCGTCTACGTGCTGGTGAACCTGCTGGTGGACCTGTCCTACACCGTCCTCGACCCGCGGATCAGGTACTGAGATGGCCGTGATTGCCGAAACCCCGCGTCCCGCGCCCGGCCTGGCCGGCGCCTTCGGCAAGTTCGCGCGGCGCAATCCGACGATCGTGCTGGGCGGCGCGTTGCTGCTGGCAACGGCGCTGGTCGCCATCTTCGCGCCATGGATCGCCGGCAACGATCCGCGCTTCATGGCGCCGACCAACCGCCTGCAGCCGCCCTCCGCGCAGTTCTGGTTCGGCACGGACAACCTCGGTCGCGACATTTTCGCGCGCACGGTCTATGGCGCGCGCATTTCGCTGATCGTCGGACTGACCGTGGCCGTCGTTTCGGTCGCCATCGGCCTCGCGATCGGGCTCGCCGCCGGCTACTACCGCAAGCTCGATGGCGTCGTGATGCGGGTAATGGACGGCATGATGGCGATCCCCGCGATCCTGCTGGCGATCGCGCTGGTGTCGCTCAACCGCGCCAGCGTCTGGATCGTGATCGTCGCGATCACCATTCCCGAGGTGCCGCGCGTCGTCCGCTTGGTCCGCTCGGTCGTGCTGACGACGCGCGAGCAGCCCTTCATCGAGGCCGCGATCGGCGGGGGCAGCCGCGATTGGAAGATCATCCTGCGCCATCTGCTGCCCTCGACCGTGGCGCCGCTGGTGGTGCAGGCGACCTACATCACGGCATCGGCGATCCTGATCGAAGCCGCGCTCTCCTTCCTCGGCGCCGGGGTGCCGCCGGAGATTCCCACCTGGGGCAATATGATCGCGACCAGCCGCCTGTTCTTGGCGCGCGCGCCCTGGACGATCTTCTTCCCCGGCGCCTGCCTGGCGCTGGTGATCCTGGCGGTCAACCTGGTGGGCGACGGTCTGCGCGACCGGCTCGATCCCCGCCTCGCGCGGCGGATGTGAGCATGGCCGGCGAGACCACTGCCGGCGGTGCGCTGCTGAACGTCACCGACCTGCGCACGCATTTTTTCACGCTGGATGGCGTGACGCGCGCCGTCGACGGGGTGGGTTTCTCGATCAAGTCGGGCGAGACTCTGGGAATTGTCGGGGAGTCCGGCTGCGGCAAGAGCGTCACGGCGCTGTCGATCATGCGCCTGCTGCCGCCGCGCCTGGGCCGGGTAGTCTCGGGCGCGATCGACTTTGAAGGCACCGACCTGCTCGCGCTCAGCGAGGACAAGATGCGCGCGGTGCGCGGCAACCGCATCGCGATGATCTTCCAGGAACCGATGACCTCGCTGAACCCGGTGCTCACCGTCGGCGACCAGATCGCCGAGGCGGTGATGATCCACCAGGACAAGAGCCGCGCCGACGCCATGGCGCACGCGGTGGAGATGCTGCGGCTGGTGCGCATTCCCGATGCCGAGCGCCGCGTGCGCGACTATCCGCATCATTTCTCGGGCGGCATGCGCCAGCGCGTGATGATCGCCATGGCGCTGTCCTGCAACCCGAAGCTGCTGATCGCGGACGAACCCACCACCGCGCTCGACGTCACCATCCAGGCCCAGATCCTGCGCTTGATGCTGGAACTGAAGGACCGGTTCGGCGCGGCGGTGATGCTGATCACCCATGACCTGGGCGTGGTGGCGGAAACCTGCCAGCGCGTGATCGTCATGTATGCCGGCCGCAAGGTGGAGGAGGCCGAGGTCACCGAGTTGTTCGACCGGCCGATGCATCCCTATACGCGCGGCCTGATGGCGTCGATCCCGCGCCGGCGGTCGAAGGAGCGCGCCCGGCGGCTGAAAGAGATCCCGGGCATCGTGCCGTCGCTGCGCGAGCCGATCGCGGGCTGCGCCTTTGCCGAACGCTGCGGCTTCGTCACCCAACGGTGTCGGCACGAGGCGCCGCCGCTGGTCGCCAAGGCGGGCGCGCATCTGGTCGCGTGCTGGGAAGCCGACAAGGCGATGGCGTCATGACCGGTGCAGCGTCGGCGCAGGTCCTGGCGGTCGAGGGGCTGAAGAAGCACTTCCCGGTGCAGCGCGGCCTGTTGCGGCGCACGGTGGCCCATGTGCAGGCCGTGGACGGCGTCAGCTTCACGATCGGCGCGGGCGAGACGCTCTGCCTGGTCGGCGAATCCGGTTGCGGCAAGTCGACCGTCGGCAAGCTGATCCTGCGCTTCATCGAGCCGACCGAGGGGCGCATCATGCTGGGCGGCACGGACATCGCCAGCCTCGATCCGAACACCATGCGCCAGTACCGGCGCAACGCGCAGATGGTGTTCCAGGACCCCTATGCCTCGCTCAATCCCCGTCTGACAGCCGGGACCATCGTCGGCGAGCCGCTGGAGAATTTTGGCGAGATGGGCGCGGCCGAGCGCGAGCAGCGGGTCGCGGCGGTGCTGGAGCGGGTGGGTCTGCGCGCCGAGGCGATGCGCAAGTATCCGTTCGAATTCTCCGGCGGCCAGCGCCAGCGCCTGGGCATCGCCCGGGCGCTCGCCGTCAATCCGGCGCTGATCATCGCCGACGAGCCGGTTTCGGCGCTCGACGTCTCGGTGCAGGCGCAGGTACTGAACCTGCTGATGGACCTGCAGGACGAATTCAAGCTCGCCTACCTGTTCATCTCGCACGACCTGGGCGTGGTGGAGCATATCGGCCATCGCATCGCCGTGATGTATCTCGGCAAGATCGTCGAGGTGGCGCCGAAGGAGGCGCTGTTCGCCGCCGCGCTGCATCCCTACACCCAGGCGCTGATCGATGCGGCGCCGCTGCCCGACCCCCGGGTGCGGCGCGAGCGCCTGATGATCGAGGGCGACGTGCCAAGTCCGATCAACCCGCCCCCCGGCTGCCGCTTCCACACGCGCTGCCCATTCGCCGTGGCGCGGTGCCGGACCGAGGAGCCGGCGCTGCGCGAAACCGTGCCCGGGCGGCTGGTGGCCTGCCATCTGCGCCGAAACGGCGATGTAGGTCCGCTGGGACGCCAAGTCCCCTAGGATAGCCGGCTCGGGCGAGGGGCTGGTAGCCCCGCTTCCCGCGCCGCGGGCTTGGTTGTATAAGCACGGCCCCCGGGTGCAGGATGCGGACCGTGCGTATCGTACGCTTTTTCGAGACATTGCTGGAGCCGACCGCGCTGCCCCCCGATGCGCCGCCGCCATCGGGGCTGATCGCGTTCTACTGGCACTACGCCCGCCAGGCCCGGTTCCTGATGCTCGGGCTGTTTGTGGCGGGATTCACGGTCGCGATCCTGGACACGACGATCCCGGTCTTCATCGGCCGCATCGTCGCGCTGATCTCCGCCCAGCCGCCGACCGCGCTGCTGGCCAACGTGTGGCCCGAGTTGCTGGGCATGGCCGGCGTGATGCTGTTGGCGCGGCCGCTGGCGCTGCTGGCCCAGAACCTGATCACCAACCAGGCCGTGGCGGCGGGGTTGAGCAACCTGGTGCGCTGGCAGAGTCATTGGCACGTGGTGCGGCAGAGCTGGAGCTTCTTCCAGAACGACTTCGCCGGCCGGGTCGCCAACCGCGTGATGCAGACCGGGCCGGCCCTGCGGGAAAGCGTCGTTTCCGGCACCAACGCGGTCCTCTACATCCTGGTCTATGGCGGCAGCGCGATCGCGCTGATGGCGTCCAACGACTGGCGGCTGGCGGTGCCCGCGGGGCTGTGGTTCGCCAGCTACGTGATGCTGCTGCGCCATTTCGTGCCGCGCCTGCGCGACGGGTCGCGCCAAATGTCCGAGGTGCGCTCGGCGCTGACCGGCCGGGTGGTCGACAGCTATACCAATATCCTGACCGTCAAGCTGTTCGCGCGGCCGAGCGACGAGGACCAGTTCGTGCGCGCCTCGGTCGACGAGCATACCGCGGCATTCCGCGGCCAGCTTCGCCTCATCACCCGGTTCAACCTGTCGCTGGTCGCGCTGAACGCATCGATGGTGGTCGCGACCGCCGGCGTGGCGCTGTGGCTGTGGACGGGCGGCGGCATCGCCATCGGCGCCGTCGCCATGGCCCTGCCGCTGACCTGGCAGATCGCCAACATCGCGGGATGGGTGGCGCAGAACGTGACGGCGATCTTCGAGAATGTCGGCGTCGTCCAGGACGGCATGCGCTCGATCGCCGTGCCGCGGCAGATGCTGGACCGTCCCGATGCCGTGCCGCTGAAGGTCGATCGCGGTGGCATCCGCTTCGAAGGCGTGCGCTTCGGCTACGGCACGGCGAGGGGCGTATTGAGCGGCATCGACCTTTCGATCGCCCCCGGCGAGCGCGTTGGTTTGGTCGGCCGCTCGGGCGCCGGCAAGTCGACGCTGGTCAATCTGCTGCTGCGCTTCTACGAGCTGCAGTCCGGGCGCATCCTGATCGACGGTCAGGATATCGCCCTGGTCACCCAGGAAAGCCTGCGCAGCCATATCGCGATGGTGACGCAGGACACCTCGCTGCTGCACCGCTCGATCCGCGACAATATCCGCTACGGCCGGCCGCGGGCCACCGAGGACGAGATCCGGGACGCGGCGGCGCGCGCGCAGGCGCTGGGCTTCATCGAGGCGGCCGAGGACTGGCACGGGCGGCGCGGGTTCGACGCCCATGTCGGCGAGCGCGGCGTCAAGCTGTCCGGCGGCCAGCGCCAGCGTATCGCGCTCGCGCGAGTGATCCTGAAGGACGCGCCGATCCTGGTGCTGGACGAAGCCACTTCGGCGCTCGATTCCGAGGTCGAGGCGGCGATCCAGGAGCAGCTCGACAGCCTGATGAAGGGACGCACCGTCGTCGCCATCGCGCACCGCCTGTCGACCATCGCGCGGATGGACCGCCTGGTGGTGCTCGACCACGGCCGCGTGGTCGAGGAGGGCAATCACGCCGCGCTGCTGCAGGCAGGCGGGACCTATGCCCGCATGTGGCACCGGCAATCCGGCGGCTTCCAGGCCCTGACGCCGGACGCCCATCTCGACACCACGCCGGTCGGCGGGTAGCGAGGCCTGCTCCGCGCGGCTAAGGTGCCGGTTTCCGCCGACAGCAAGCAAAAGAGGAATATCGCCATGCTGACCCGTCGCAATGTGATCACCGCAGCAGGCGCCGCCGCCGTTGCGCCGGCGTTTTCCGCCGTCGCGGCGGGTCCATTGCGCGCCGAGGTCGATTTCGGCAACGGCACGGTTTGGAAGTTCGACCAGGCCCAGGCCGTCGACAAGGGCGACATCGTTCAGCCCGCCTTCACCCAGAAATGCCTGCGCCATGCGCCGGCAGGCGTCCCGATGCACGTGGATTTCCGCCCCGATGCGGACGGCGCGCGGCAGGAGGTGGTTTTCGAGTTGTGCAAGTTCGGCGCGACCAACAAGAATCTGGGCGCCTATACGGCCCGCATATTCGATGGATCGACCCTGGTGGCGACCCAGGCCGTGCCGAAACACTACGGCGCTGCACGCTGGCGCTGGCAATCGGCCAGACGGCCCCGACGCAAGACAGCGGCGGAACTGATCGCTGCGAAACAGGTGCCGCCCTATGACAAGGCGGCGACGCGACGCGCCGACGCCGGGGGCAGCATCGCAAAATACAAGCCGATGACATGGACCGAGCTTGGCCTCATCGGCGACATGGGTACGACCGGGGAACGTTCGGAGATCGGCCTTGTCACCGACCGTGTGGCGCGTTGGCTGATGCTGCAGGATGACTCTTCATTCGACTTAATGATGGAGCATGCCGAGGCGCATGCGACGATGCCCGTGCATTTCCGCGATTCGACCGGCAGCCTCGTCTCGATCGATCGTGAACCGAACGCGTCCTGTTACTACGACCGGGCAGCCGTGGGCGCGAACCCCTGGTATTCCTATGATCCGGCCAACGGCTACAACCTGCGTCCGGAGACGGCTCACTATCCCAATTTGTGTCACGCCGCCTATCTGGCGACCTACGATCCTTACCTGCTGGAAGAACTGCAGTTCGCTGCGAACTATTTCCAACTGGCGCAGAACCCGGCCTATCGCGGTCATGGCAAAGGTCTGCTGTTGGAGAACCAAACTCGCGGCGTGGCTTGGACCCTTCATATTTGGGCCTGCGCGGCGATGGCCACCCAGACGGTGCCGGGCTGGCTGCTGCCAAAGTCGTATTTTGTGAGCAAGCTGGAGAATAATCGCACCGAGTTTGACCGGCTTTATGTTAAGGGTGGCTCGAACAACAGCTTCAACAAGCTGCACATCGCCTGCGACCAGTCGCCCAATCACGTAGCCCCCTGGCAGCAGGATATGCTGAGCGCTGCGCTGGCCTGCATCTACCGGATGTTTCCGGAATGGGGCCCGCAATATGCTTGGCAATTCCGGCAGGCCATCGAGCGGACCAACGGTGCTTCGGGTTATCCTCGGAGCCAAGCGGTTCAATACTACTACGACAAGGTGCCCAGCGCGAGCAGCTGGGCAGAGCTTGCTGCCAAGCAGGGCCTGAAGGAAACTCCCGACGGTCGGTTCCCGAAGGCTGATGTCAGCTACGTCGCCTATCTGCGGGGGGCTCTTAGGCTCGGCGTCTTAAACAACCAGCCCGACGCCGCGGCATCATTGGCCTATGTCGACCCGCAGGCTCCCTATGTCCCGATGCGCTGGTCGTTCTAGCGGAGGGCTAGCCGCCCTATCCCTCGCGGCCGCGAGATGTTGATCGGCAATGCCGGAAACGACGTGTTGCGCGGGCAGGGCGACAACGACACGCTGCAGGGCCTCAACGGCGCGGACATCCTGTTCGGCAACACGGGCAACGACATCCTGGAAGGAGCGCGGGCAGCGATACCTATGCCCTCGTCGCCGGCGACGGCAACGACACGATCCTGGATTTCAACGGTGCGGAGGGTGACAAGCTGGCGATGGCCGGCTTCGGGGTCACGACCTTTTCCGCCCTGCAGTCGCACCTCTCGCAGCAGGGTGCCGACGTGCTGATCGACTTCGGCGTCCAGGGCAGTTTCTTGCTGAAGGACACGCTGCTGGCCGAGATCACCGCGGCGCGGGTGTCGCTCGGCTAGGGGTCGAACCGATCGGGGCGGCCAGCGCTAGGGCCTATCGCCGCGGCTCCTAGTTTGCCGGCACGGCCTCGGGCGGATCGAAGGCCTGGATCGGCGGAAGGTTGCCGACGAAGCGCTCGACCTCGACGGTGGTCAGCTGGCCCGTGCAGCCCTGTGCCAGCGAGGACGTACCGACATCGCGCGTCAGGACGTTGGGATTGCCGTGAACGCAGAGGGGTTTGTCTTCCGCGGGGTCCATCGGGTCGTACCAGGCGCCGGTCGGCAGCTGCACCACGCCCGGGCGGATGCCGTCGCTGAGGCGCACGGCGGCAAGGCAGGCGCCGCGTTCGTTGAACAGGCGGATGATGTCGCCCCCGGCGATGCCGCGCTTGGCGGCGTCGGCGGGGTGCATCGTCGCGACCTCGCGGCCGCGAAGCTTGGCGCCGTCGCTGAAACCGCCGAAATCGAACTGGCTGTGCAGACGCGTCGCCGGCTGGTTGGCGACGAGGTAGAGCGGCGCCGTCGCGCTCGGCACGTCCGAAGGCTTCAGCCACGCCGGATGGCCGGGGCAATCCGGGTCGCCATGCGCATCGATCCTGGCCGAGAACACCTCGATCCGGCCGCTCTGGGTCGGCAGCTTGTGTCCCATCGGGTCTTCGCGGAATCGGCGCAGCTTGCCGCCGTCGTCCGCGTGCTGCGGCAGGGCCAGGCCCTCGCTGCGCCAGAAAGAATCGAAGTCCGGCGCGGGCTGGCCCAACGCGGCCAGGGCCTGTCGCGTCGGTTCGTAGAGATGCGCCAGCCACTGGCGCACCGTGCGCCCCTCGGTGAAGGCTTCGCGCGCGCCCAGCCGTTCGGCCAGGTCGGCGAAGATCGCGTAGTCGTCGCGCGCCTCGCCCCCGGGCGGCAGCACGGGATGCATCGGGACCAGCAGCGGATCGTTGCTGTTTGCCCCGATGTCCTCGCGCTCCAGCGTCATCGTGCAGGGCAGCACGATGTCGGCGTGGCGCGCGGTCGCGGTCCAGGCGAGCTCGTGCACCACGAACGTGTCGACCTGGGCGAAGGCGCGGCGCAGCCGGTTGAGGTCCTGGTGGTGATGAAAGGGATTGCCGCCGGCCCAGTAGACGAGGCGGATGTCCGGGTAGGTCCGGGTCTCGCCGTTGTAGCGGTAGGTCGTGCCGGGCTGCAGCAGCATGTCGGCGATGCGCGCGACCGGGATGAAGTCGAGCACGCCGTTGCGGCCTTGCGCGAGGGTCGGGATCGGCACGGCGTTCAAGCGCCGGCCGTAGTAGCCGATGGCGCCAAGGGCGTAGCCGTAGCCGCCGCCGGGCAGGCCGATCTGGCCGAGTGCCGCCGCCAGCACGGCGCCCATCCAGGCAGGCTGTTCGCCATGCTCGGCGCGCTGCAGCGAATGCGCCACGACGATCAGCGTGCGGCGGCCGGCGAGGCGCCGCGCGAGCGCGCGGATCGCGTCGGCCGGAACACCCGTGATGCCGGCGGCCCAGGCCGCGTCTTTGGGCCGGCCGTCGGTTTCTCCCAGCAGGTAGCGCTCGAAGACCGGCCAGCCGACGGTGCAGCGATCGAGGAAGGCCTGGTCGTGCAGGCCTTCGGCGACCAGCGTGTGGACCAGGCCCAGCATGAAGGCCGTGTCGGTTCCGGGAACGGCGCTGATCCACTCCGCACCGGCTTCCTCCGGCAGGTCGGAGCGCAAGGGGCCGACCAGGACGAACGAGCAGCCGCGCTTGCGCGCCCGTTCCATCGCCCCGCGCTCGACATGCTGGCTGATGCCGCCGCCGGCGACGGCGCTGTTCTTCAACGCCATGCCGCCGAAGGCGAGCACGACGTCGCTGTGCTCGGCGATCTGCTCCCAGGTGACGTTGCGCTTGGTCAGGTCCTCGTACTCGTCGAGTACCTGCGGCAGGATCACCGAGGAGGCGCCCGAGCTGTAGCTGTTGACCGACTTCACATAGCCGCCCATCGCGGTGTTGAGGAAGCGGTGGATCTGGCTCTGCGCGTGGTGGAAGCGCCCGGCGCTGGCCCAGCCATAGGAGCCGCCGAAGACCGCGCCCGGCCCGTGCCGGTCGCGCACGCGCGCAAGCTCGGTGCCGAGCAGCGCCAGCACCCGCTCCCAGGACACCGCGACGAACCCGTCGCGGCCGCGCCGCGGATCGGGGCCGGGCCCGCGCTCCAGCCAGCCGCGCCGGACCATGGGCCGCTCGATCCGCGCGCGGTGGCGCAGCGCACCCGGGAAGTTTCCCAGGATGTGGCTTGGGTCGGGATCGCCCGGATGCGGCCGCACCTCCAGCTTGTTGTCCTTCCAGCGCGCCGAGAACACGCCCCAGTGCGAGGTGTGCGGGACGAACCCGGGCTCTTGCGGATCCTGACGTCGCGGCGAGCCTTCCAAGGCCATGGTGTTCCATCCGATGGTGTGGAGGTGGGCAATGCATGGTGCCGTCCACCGCTACAATGTTGCGGCTGCCAGCGATAATCAATAGCGCCGGTTGAACGTCCGGGCGCAACAATTGGAAGAGCCGTTCGGGATCAATTGGTTGGGGGACTAGGATTCGAACCTAGACTGGCGGAGTCAGAGTCCGCTGTCCTACCGTTAGACGATCCCCCACCGGGATCTGCGGGTTGCCGGCGGGACCCTTCGGGGCTGCCGGACCGCGGGGGCGGTCATTAGCACATCCCCCGCGCCCTGGGTAGACCGTCCGGGGTGTTCTGCCCCTCCGAGCGGCTCGGGCGCCCTTCCGGGCCCGGTTCCGGCTGGCGAATCAGCTTTGTGGCGACGGGGTGGTTTGTTGCGCTATGGTGACGGCCAAGCGCCCGGCGGGCCTTAGAAAGCAACCGGCCGGGCGGTCCCGCACCAGAGAACGGGGCATACGGACGTGGCTGGGTACCTGAGGCCATGGCGGCGGTCGGACCGCGACGGGGCGCAACCGGCGTTCCGGCGGTCCTTTGAAGGCGCGCCCGACGATCCCTGGGGCTGGAGCTCCGGCGTTTACGCCGCGCTCGACCTGGGGACCAATAATTGCCGTCTGTTGGTCGCCCGCCCGCGCGAGGACGGGTTCCGCGTCATCGATGCGTTCTCGCGCATCGTCCGCCTGGGCGAAGGCCTGGGCCAGACCGAGGAGCTTGGCGAGGAGGCGATGCGGCGCACGATCGACGCGTTGCGCGTCTGCGCCTCGAAGATCCGCAAGCGCCGGGTAACCCATGCCCGGCACGTCGCGACCGAGGCGTGCCGGCGGGCGCGCAACTGCCAGGACTTCGTGGCCCGGGTCGAGGCCGAGACCGGGTTGGTGCTGGAGATCATCTCCTCGCGCGAGGAGGCCGAGCTCGCGCTCGCGGGCTGCGCGCCGCTGCTCGACCGCGCGCGGCCCTATGCGCTGGTGTTCGACATCGGCGGCGGCAGCACCGAGTTGCTGTGGCTGAAGCTGGGCGCGCAGGGCGCGCTGGAGCTGATCGACTGGGTGTCGCTGCCCTATGGCGTGGTCGGCCTGGCCGAGCGCCAGGGCGACCTGGCGTCGCTGGTTGCCTGGTACGAGGAAACGGCGACCGAGGTAGCGGCGCTGCTGGCGCCGTTCGAGGCACGCCACGGCATCGCCCGCAAGATCGCCGAGGGCGCCGTGCAGATGCTGGGTTCGTCCGGCACCGTCACGACCCTGGCGGGCGTGCATTTCGGCTTGCCGCGCTACGACCGCAACTATGTCGACGGCAGCTACCTGTGCTTCGTGGATATCGAGCGCGTGAGCCAGAACCTGGCGGCGATGTCGGGCGACCGCCGCGCGGCGGAGCCGTGCATCGGTCGCGAGCGTGCGGACCTGGTGGTCGGCGGTTGCGCCATCCTGGCCGCGATCTGCCGCACCTGGCCGGTGGGCTCGCTGCGCGTCGCCGACCGCGGCGTGCGCGAAGGCATCCTGGTCGGGCTGATGCGCCACGGCGCCGGCCGCTAGGACCGATCATGCAGGGCAAGTCCAAGGGCCCGTCCGGCTCGTCCACGGCTCGCGGGGCCGCGATGCGCGGGGCGCGCGACAAGGCGGTGCGCGTGCGCTCCAAGTCGGGCCGCAGCCTATCCTCGATGCTCTGGCTCAATCGCCAGCTCAACGATCCCTACGTCGCCGAGGCCAAGCGCCAGGGCTATCGCTCGCGCGCCGCCTACAAGCTGATCGAGCTCGACGATCGCTTCCACGTTCTCAAGCGCGGGGCGGCGGTGATCGACCTCGGCGCGGCGCCGGGCGGCTGGACCCAGGTGGCGGTCGCGCGGGCGAAATCCGACGATGGCGGGCCGGGCCGGGTGGTGGGCATCGACCTGCTGCCGATGGACCCGATCCCGGGCGCGGTGCTGCTGCAGGGCGATTTCCTGGCCGAGGACGCGCCGAGACGGCTGACCGAGGCCCTGGGACGGCCCGCCGACGTAGTCTTGACCGACATGGCCCCGTCCGCCACGGGCCATGCCCAAACCGACCACCTGCGCATCATGAACTTGCTGGAAGCGGCGGTTGAATTCGCGGCCGAGGTGCTGGCGCCGGGCGGCGCCTTCGTCGGCAAGGTGCTGCAGGGCGGGGCCGAGGCAAGCTTGCTGGCGCGGCTCAAGCGCGACTTCACCCAGGTGCGCCACGCCAAGCCGCCGGCCAGCCGCAAGGATTCGGCCGAGCTCTACCTGGTCGCCACGGGGTTCCGCAAACGCTGATCCGCCCCGCGAAAACCGCCGGGGGATTTCCTTGTTCGCCCGGGCGTTCCGTGTATGATGCGCCGCCATCCTCACGGCCGGCGAGGCTTGGCATGCAAATCCGCGAAGCGCTGACGTTTGACGACGTGCTCCTGGAGCCCGCGGCGTCCGCCGTGCTGCCGGCGGAAACCGACACCAAGACCCGCCTTACCCGGACCATCGAGCTCGGCATTCCGCTGGCCTCGGCCGCGATGGACACCGTCACCGAATCGGCGATGGCCATCGCCATGGCCCAGGCCGGCGGAATCGGCGTCGTGCACAAGAACCTCGACATCGCGCGCCAGGCCAACGAGGTGCGCCGGGTGAAGAAGTTCGAGTCGGGTATGGTGGTGAACCCGGTCACGATCCATCCCGAACAGAGTTTGGCCGACGCGCTGAAGCTGATGGCGGACCATCGCATCTCGGGCATCCCCGTCGTTGCCAAGGGTAGCGGCAAGCTGGTGGGCATCCTGACCAACCGCGACGTGCGCTTCGCGACCGACCCGACACAGAGGGTCAGCGAGCTGATGACCAAGGACGGGCTGGTGACGGTGCGCGAGGGCGTGGACCGCGACGAGGCCAAGCGCCTGCTGCACCAGCACCGCATCGAGAAGCTGCTGGTCGTGGACGACGCCTATCGCTGCATCGGTCTGGTGACGGTCAAGGACATCGAGAAGAGCCAGGCCCATCCCTTCGCTTGCAAGGACGAGAAGGGGCGGCTGCGCGTCGCGGCCGCGACCGGCGTCGGCGACGACGGCTTCAAGCGGGCCGAGGCGCTGCTGGACGCCGCGGTCGACGTGATCGTCGTGGACACCGCTCACGGCCATTCGCAGGGCGTGATCCGCGCGGTCGAGCGCATCAAGCGCGTCAGCAACTACACCCAGCTCATCGCCGGCAATGTCGCCACGGCCGAGGGCGTGCGCGCGCTGATCGACGCCGGGGCCGACGCGGTCAAGGTTGGCATCGGGCCGGGGTCGATCTGCACCACGCGCATCGTCGCCGGCGTGGGCGTGCCGCAACTGACCGCCGTGTTCGACGCGGCGGAGGAGGCGCTCAAGTCCGGCGTGCCGGTGATCGCCGACGGCGGCATCAAGTATTCCGGCGACCTGGCCAAGGCGCTGGCGGCGGGCGCGAGCTGCGCCATGGTGGGTTCGCTGCTGGCGGGCACCGACGAAAGCCCGGGCGAGGTGTTCCTCTACCAGGGCCGCAGCTACAAGTCCTATCGCGGCATGGGTTCGGTGGGCGCGATGGCGCGCGGCTCGGCCGACCGCTATTTCCAGCAGGAAGTGAACGATTCCCTGAAGCTGGTGCCGGAAGGCGTGGAGGGCAGGGTGCCCTACAAGGGCCCGGCCCAGACCGTGATCCACCAGCTTGTCGGCGGGCTTCGCGCCGCCATGGGCTACACCGGCAATGCCACCATCGCCGATCTGCAGAAGAACCGCCGCTTCCTGCGCATCACCAACGCGGGCCTGCGCGAAAGCCACGTGCACGACATCATCGTCACGCGCGAGGCGCCGAACTATCGCGCGGACGGCTAGGCCGCGGTGACGCCGGGCGGGCGGGTCCAGGCCGCGATCGAGCTGCTGCAGGCGATCGACGACGCGCGCAAGGCGCCGG
>JADLEG010000306.1 GCA_020846275.1 Alphaproteobacteria bacterium | reverse complement strand
TGTCCCACCGGCGCCTCGAGCGCCAGCGCCACGGCCTGGCAGATGTCGTTGACATGCACCAGCGGGCGCCAGGGCGTGCCGTCGCTCGTCATCTTGATCTGCCTGGTGGTCCAGGCGAGCCCGGCCAGGTTGTTCAGCACGATGTCGAAGCGCATGCGCGGGCTGGCGCCGAAGGCGGTGGCGTTGCGCAGGAAGGTTGGCGCGAACCGCTCGTCGGCGAGCGCGCCGACGTCGCGTTCCACAAGCACCTTGCACTTGGCGTAGGCGGTCTGGGGATTGGGCGCGGATTCCTCGGTGCGCTCGCCGCCATCCTCGGCCGCGCCATAGACGCTGCAGGATGAAGCATAGACGAAGCGCCGGACGCCCGCCGCCTTGCACGTCTGCGCAAGCCGGACCGACCCGCGATGGTTGATGTCGTAGGTGATGCGCTCGTCGAGGTCGCCGAGCGGGTCATTCGACAGCTCGGCCAGATGCACCACGGCGTCGAACCCGGTGACGTCCGCCGTGGTGAGATGACGGATGTCCCTGCTCAAGGTCAGCGGCCGCGACTTCTGGTCGTTGAACAGCCAGCCGTCGCGGTAGAAGCCGCCATCCACGCCCACGACCTGGTGGCCGCGATCCAGCAAGGTCGGGCCCAGCACCGCGCCGATATAGCCGTCAGTGCCCGTCACGAGAACTTTCATCTTGCCCATGTCGTTGTTTCCAATAGAGAAATTTTCTTCTGCGCAACCTAACCCAGGAGCGTATAGGAACTTTTCCCTATGACGTCACTAGGCAGGCACCGAACCTAAGGCTCCTATGTTGAGGCTATGTTAATCAGTTTTGGATTTATTTCGCGATTAGTAATAGCGTTTATTCAAGGGCCTCCAGGGGTTTGTTGGGGGTGGCGAGGCGATGGCTCGGGTTCTTATCCTTGCTCCGGGAGGCGTGTCCGCCGACGTCCAAAGCGACATCGACGGCGACAGGAAGTCGCGCGTCGAGTACAGCGAGCTTGCCCGGACGCTGATCGCAGCCGGCCATCGCGCCGAAGTCCTTGACTACGAGTCGGTCGACTCCGATCGACGCCCGTTGATTGCATTGGCCAGGCGCTTTCTGGGCAGGCCCTTCGCGCTGGCGCTGCTTGCCTATCTGCGGCGGCACGAATGCGACGCCTATTTCACGTCGGGCGAGACGGCCGTGGTCCCGCTGGCGGTGCTGCTGAAGCTCTGCCGTAACCGCCCGGGCCATGTCGGGCTCGCCTACGAGATGTCCAAGCCGAAGACGCGGTTCTTCTTCCGCTGGTTGCGGATTCATCGTCAGACCGACATGACCTTCGTTTATTGCGGCGCCCAGCGCGACTACGCGATCAACGCGCTGCGGATCCCGGCGGACCGGGTGACGCTCGTCTTTGGCCATGTCGATGCGCGCTTCTACCGCCCGCTCGGCGGGCCGCCGCCGGCGCCCAACAGCCTGTGCTCCGCCGGCATCGCCAAGCGCGATTACGCCACGCTCGTGCTTGCCTTGACCGGCGTGCCCGAGGCGAAGCTGACGGCAGTGCCGGCCGGCCATCCGCTCAGCCTCAATCGCCGCGCGATCCCCAATCTGCCGATCCCGCCGAACGTGAATTTCCCGGACTACGAGCCCGGCGGGCTGCGGGACCTCTATGCCTCGGCGGCGATCGTCTGCGTTGCCCTGAACGAGGGAATGTCTGCCGCCGGCGTCACGACCCTGCTGGAAGCCATGGCCATGGCGAAGCCGGTCATCGTGACGCGCAGCACGGGCCTTGCCGACTACCTTCGGGACGGCGAGACTGGCCTGTATGTCGCGCCGGGTGACGTGGAGGGCTGGAAGCAGGCGATCCGCCGATTGCTGAACGACGCCCCCCTGCGCGAGCGAATCGGAGCCAACGCCCGGCGGTGGATCGAGCAGAACTCGACGCTGGAGATGTGGGCCGGCGCGATCGTCCGTGCCCTGGTCGCTGCCGCGGCGCGCCGTCAGGCGCCGCGTAGCTCGGCGCAAGATGCCAGCCGGCCCAGCCGGATGCTTTGAACGAGAGGGTCTCGATGAAAGTCGTATTGTTCTGCGGTGGGCAAGGTACGCGCCTGCGCGATTTCTCGGAAACGATCCCGAAGCCGCTGGCGCCGCTCGGCTACCGGCCCATCCTGTGGCATGTCATGAAGTACTATGCCCATTTCGGTCATGACGATTTCGTGCTCTGCCTCGGCTACAAGGGCGACGCGATCAAGCGCTACTTCCTCGAATACGACGAGTGCCTGTCGAACGACTTCGTGCTCAGCAAGGGCGCCAAGCGCATCGACCTGCTGCGCAAGGACATCGAGAACTGGCGCATCACCTTCGTCGATACGGGATTGAACTCCAACATCGGCCAGCGGCTGAAGGCGGTCGAGCCGTTCGTCAAGGAAGAGACGATCTTCCTTGCCAACTACAGCGACGGCATGACGGATTTTCCGCTGCCCGAGCTGATCGCCGAGTTCAAGGCGCGCAAGGCGGTCGGGATGTTCCTGTCGGTCCGCCCGCACTACAGCGCGCACTTCGTCCGGCGCGCGTCGGACGGCCGTGTCATCTCGGTCGACGACGTGGTCAAGGCCGACGCCTGGATCAACGGCGGCTGCTTCGTGTTCTCGAACGAGATTTTCGACTACATTCGACCGGGCGAGGAGCTTGTGGAGAAGCCGTTCGAGCGGCTGATCGAGAAGGGCAAGCTGTTCGCCCGCGACTACGAGGGCTTCTGGCGCGCTGTTGACACGTTCAAGGACCTGCAGGCGCTCGAATCGCTGCTGTCCCAGGGCAAGGCGCCCTGGCAGGTCTGGCTGAAGAGCGACGCCGCGCAGGCCGCCGCGGCGGCCGTACCCGCCGCCTTCACCATCAAGAAGCGCGCTCGAGAAGCCTGACCTCGGCCAGCGCGTCGGCGGCCGCGCGGATCGCCGCGAAGGGCATTCCCGCGCGCTCCGCCGTGTCGAACAGCGAATGGCGGCCGTCCGCCAGGTTCAGCACCCACAGCAGCGCCATCTGGTCCAGCCCCACCGCGCGGTGCCCGCCGGTCTTGGCATAGAGCCCGCGCCGGCCGAGCTGGGGTTCGCCCTTAGGGTTCAGGCTGCGATAGGTCGCGTCGCCCTCGATCACGTCGACGATCCGGCGCAACACATCAAGCGAATGCGCCAGGCTCTCGCCCCGCAGCAGCGATAGGTCGTCGGCCGAGGTGTGGTACTCGGGATACTGCCCGTTCGGGGTGCGCAGCAGGCTGCCCACCGGCAGGTCGAAGCCGGGCGAGCAGTACTGCCGCTCGTCGTAGCCGAACGGGATGAACGGCGCGATGCGATGCGGCGTACCGTCATGCCGCAACACATGCGCCGCGATGCGGTCGATCGCCGCGCCGCCGCGCCGGCTCTGCTTGTAGGTCATGCCGCCGGCGTCGCCCAGGCATGACAGCACGAGCCCGTGGCGGACCAGCGATGCCTTGTCCTCGTTGCGCGCCAGCCAGGTGATCGAGCCGATCGTCGAGGGCACGAACACGAAGCGATAGGTGTAGCGCGGTCGTCGTGCTTGAACGTGCCGCGCCAGCATGGTCGCCACCACCATGCCCGCCACGTTGTCGTTGGCCAGCGACGGATGGCAGACGTGACACGAGATGAGGACCGATTCCTCGCTCGTTCCCGGGATCACGCATTCGCCGTAGGTCAGATGCCCGTCCGCCAGCGTGGAATCGATGACGACCCGATAGCTGGCGTCGGTCAGCGCCTGGCGCTGGCGGTGCGACAGGCAGAAGCCCCAGGTGTCGGCGAAATAGGCCGTGCGATGCGGAATCCAGTCGGGCTTGTCGGGCAGGCTGTGCAGGTGCTGGCCCAGCTCGTCGATCGACACCACCCGGTCCATCGGGTGGCTGTACTGCAGGATGTGCAGGTTGCTGTCGGCGAAGTCGACCACGCGTGTGCCGTCCAGCCGCGCGATATAAGCGCCGCGGATGTTCCATTCCCGCGGCACGGTCCAGTCGAACACCGGCGTGCCGGAGGGAACCTCGCTCACCGCGATGGGAATCTGGCGGCCGATGATCGCCAGGGTTTGGCGCACGCCGTCCCCGGTGATGCTGCGGCAGATCGGGAATAGCTCTTCCGCCAGGCGCATCATCGCCTCGCCGTCCGCCGCGGCCTCTGGCCCGCGCTCTGCCGTGGGGGCGTTCGTGTGATCCATCGGCGACCCGGCCTCTGTTCCTTGCGTGGAAGCGGGCCGCCAGTATAGCGCAGAAGGTTTCGCGTCAGTTAACCGGGCGGCGCGGCCGGTTGACGATGGTCCGCTCCAGCAGCGCGACGCTCTTCTCCACGCCTTCCACGGGCGGCATCATCATGTCCTCGTGCTCGATCGACAGCACGTCGTCGTAGCCCGCGGCCGCCAGCGCCGCGCAGAAGCTGCCCCACCACTGCTCGCCATGGCCGTAGCCGAGCGTGACGTAGTTCCAGCTCCGTTCCTGCCAGTTGCTGCCGAGCTGGTTCTCGATCACGCCGTTGGTGGCGCCGAGCAGCGGATCGATGCGCGTGTCCTTGGCGTGCACGTGGTAGATCGCGCCCTTCAGGCCGCGCGCCGCCACCAGCGGGTCGGCGCCCATCCACATCAGGTGGCTGGGATCGAAGTTGGCGCCCACCGTCTCGCCCACCGCGTCGCGCAGCTTGTGCAGGGTGCGGACGTTGTAGACGTTCTGGAACCCGTGCAGCTCCAGGCACAGCTTCCTGATGCCCAGGTTGTTGGCGTATTTCACCAAGTCCTTCCAGTAGGGGACCAGCGCTTCGTCCCACTGCCAGCGCAGCCACTCGCGGACCTCGGCCGGCCATTCCACGGTGATCCAGTTGGCGTGCTGGCTGCCGGGCGCGCCGGGGCAGCCCGACATCATCACCACGCGCTCCACGCCCATCAGGCTCGCCAGCTTGATCGTGTCGCGCGTCACCTGGTCGTGCTTCTTGCCGTTCGGGCCGGGATCGAGCGGATTGCCCGAGCAGTTGAGCGCGCTCAGGCTCACGCCGTGGTCCCTGAGCTTCGCCTTCAGCTCGGCCCGCGCCTTGTCGCTGTCCAGCATCTTCCCCAGGTCGATATGCGGCGCCGTCGACCAGTTGCCGCAGCAGATCTCGATCATGTCGAGCTTCAGGCGCGCGGCGTGGCCCAGCACCTGGTCGAAGGGCAGCGACGCCAGGCTGTCGGTGTTCATGCCGATCTTCACGGGGTTTCCTCCCAGGAACCTGTCATTTTTGTGTCATATAGGCGGATGCCGGGAGTGGCAAGCGTTGACAGGCACCGCGCGGCGTGGCGAGGTTCGTTGATGGACGCCAAGCAATTCCGTGCCTCGACAACGGCCGCCGATCCGCCCGCCGGGCTTTCCGACGCGCTCCAGGCCTTGTGGTGGGACGCCAAGGGCGACTGGTCGAAGGCGCACGAGCACGCCCAGGCCCAGGACGACGCGGTCGGCGCCTGGGTGCACGCCTACCTGCACCGCAAGGAAGGCGACCTGTCGAACGCCGGCTACTGGTACCGCCAGGCCGGCAAGAAGCGCCCGGACGTGACGCTCGATGCGGAATGGGACACGATCGCGGGAGCTTTGCTGAAGGAATAGGGTCATCCTTCGACAAGCTCAGGATGAGGTTTCTTGCTTCTTCCTCGTCCCTTGCTTCTTCCTCGTCCTGAGCTTGTCGAAGGACGCTTTCGTTCTACTGCAGCGCCTCGTCCTGCAGGAAGTCGAAATCGCAGCCCTTGTCGGCCTGCATCACGTGCTCGGCGTAGAGGCGGCGGTAGCCGCGCTTGGGCCTGGGGGGCGGCTTCCACTGGGCGCGGCGGCTTTCCAGCTCCTTGGCGTCGACGAGCATGTCGATGCGGCGCTTGGCGACATCGAGCTCGATGATGTCGCCGTCGCGCACCAGCGCCAGCGGACCGCCCACCGCGGCCTCGGGCGCCACGTGCAGGACGATCGCGCCATAGGCCGTGCCCGACATGCGGGCATCCGACACGCGCACCATGTCCTTGACGCCGGCCTGCGCCAGTTTCCGGGGGATCGGGATGCCGCCGGCCTCGGGCATGCCGGGCGCGCCGATCGGGCCGATGTTGCGCAGGACGAGCACATGGTCCTTGGTGACGGGCAGGGCGGGATCGTCGATGCGCTTGGCCAGGTCCTCCAGCCCCTCGAACACCAGGGCCGGGCCCTTGTGCTGCATCAGCCCGGCCTCGGCCGCGGCGCGCTTGATGACCGCGCCGTCCGGCGCCAGGTTGCCCCGCACGATGGTCAGCGCCTCGCCCGGCGAGACCGGATTGCTCTCGGGACGGATGATCTTCTCATCGACGAAGGGCAGCCAGCGCTTCAGCATGTCGGCGATGCTGTCGCCCGCCGCGGTCATGGCGCTGGTATCGATCTTGTTCCCCAACTGGCGCAGCAGCGCGGGCAGGCCGCCGGCGGCGTGGAAATCCTCCATGTAGTTCTTGCCGACAGGCTTCAGGTCGACCAGGACCGGCGTCTTGCGGCCGATCTGATCCAGCTCCTCCAGGTCCATCTTCAGCCCCACGCGCCCGGCGATGGCGGCGAGGTGGATGACGGCGTTGGTGGAGCCGCCCAGCGCCGCCAGCACGACCATCGCGTTGCGGATCGCCGCCTGCGTCACGACCTTGCGCGCGCTGGGGCCGCCGGCCTTGGCCATCGCGACCGCGCGCATGCCCGTGGCCTCAGCATGGCGCAGGCGCTCGGCGTGGACGGCGGGGATCGAGGCGCCGCCCGGCAGCATCAAGCCGAGTATCTCGGCGAAGCACGCCATGGTGCTGGCCGTGCCCATCACCGTGCAGGTGCCGTGGCTGGCGATCAGCCGCCCGTGGCCTTGGGCAAGCTGCTGGTCGGTGATCTGGTTGGCGCGGCGCGCGTACCACAGGCGCCGGCAGTCGGTGCAGGCGCCCAGGCGCTCGCCCTCGTTCATGCCGGCGAGCGCCGCGCCCACCACCTCGATCAGCGTGGGCACGTCGGCCGACAGCGCGCCCATGATCTGCGCCGGCACGGTCTTGTCGCAGCCCCCGATCAGCACGGCGGCGTCGAGCGGTTGGGCGCGCAGCATCTCCTCCACGTCCAGCGCCATCAGGTTGCGCAGCAGCATCGTGGTGGGCGAGCAGAAGGATTCGTGCAGCGAGATTGTGGGAAACACGAAGGGGATGCCGCCGGCCGCCAGCACGCCGCGCTTGATCGCCTCGATCACCTCGGGCGCGGTGGCGTGGCAGGGGTTGAAGTCGGACGCGGTCGAGCCGATGCCCACGACGGGCAGGTCCAGCACCTCCTCGCCATAGCCGGCGGATTTCAGGAAGGCGCGGCGCAGGAACAGCGCGAACTCGGCGTCGCCATAGCTGGTCAGTCGGGACTTCAGGCCCTTGGCCATTTCTCTCACCCCCATCGGATTTGGCGGGCGAGCGTCCTAGGGGCGGGAGGGAAAGTCAACCGGGGCGGGTGCAGGCGTCTCATGCCGTACCGTGCAGATCATCCGACATGCGAGCAGCTCTCCTTCGATTGTCATGGCCGCGCTTGTCGCACGGCTGTCCGGTTGACGCCTGTCGCGTGCGTGCCTCTCTCTTGTCCTCCCTCCCGCAAGGGCAGGGGAGACTCGAACTTCGTGTCCCGGCATCCCATGCCTTCATCCAGCGCCAACTCGGTGTTCGCTTCCGTGCCATCCGGCGCGTCCTAAACCGGACAGCCGTGCGACAAGCCCGGGCATGACGGCGAAAGGGGAGAGCGTCCCCTCAATGGAAATCCCGGCTCGGGTACATCGCGCGGCTGGCCTGGTCGCGGGGGTGGAGCGGGGGGAGGATCTTGACGCGGCGGTCGCTCTGCTGGTGCTTGACCTCGTCGGCGCGCGCGACCTCGGGCGACAGCTCGTCCTTGTCCAGCGGATCGCCCAGGCGGCGCAGCAGGTCGTCGCGCATCACCAGGCGCTCGGCGACCAGGTGGATCACCTCGCCCTCGCGCTGCACCTTGCCCAGCGCCACCACCAGCCGCGCGCCCATCACCACGCGGCGGAAGCGTTCGAGCACATGGGTCCACACCACCAGGTTGGCGATGCCGGTCTCGTCCTCCAGCGTCATGAACACCACGCCCTTGGCGCTGCCCGGGCGCTGGCGCACCAGCACCAGCCCGGCCACGGCGAAGCGCGCGCCGTCGGGCGTGTCGACGAGGCGGCAGGTCGGCAACACCGGCACGCCGCGCTCCAGCCGCATGGCGGCGAGGTCGTCGCGCAATAGAGCCAGCGGATGGCGCTTCAGCGACAGGCGCAGGGCGGCATAGTCCGCCACCACCTCCTCGCCGATCGCCATGTCGGGCAGCGCGACCGGCGCTTCGTTGGCCAGTTCCTCCTCGCCCGCGGCGGCGAACAACGGCAGGGGCGCGTCGCTGAGCGCGGTCGCCGCCCACAGGGCCGGGCGGCGCTTCAGGCTCATCGAGCCGAAGGCGTCGGCCCGCGCCAGCGTGTCCATCGTCGCGGCCTTCAAGCCCGCGCGGCGCCACAGGCCGGTGGGATCGGGATAGCCGTTGGCGCGCGCGGCCGTCAGCTTCGCGATCTCGGCCTCGGGCAATCCCTTCACCTGGCGGAAGCCCAGGCGCAGCGCCAGGCCGCCCGGGCAGTCCGAAGGCTCGAGCGTGCAGTCCCACTGGCTGTGGTTCACATCAACCGGCCGCACCTCGACCCCGTGGTCGCGCGCGTCGCGCACGAGCTGCGCCGGGGCATAGAACCCCATGGGCTGGCTGTTCAGGATGGCGCAGGCGAACACCGCGGGGTAATGGCACTTCAGCCAGGCCGAGGCGTAGACCAGGATCGCGAAGCTGGCGGCGTGGCTTTCGGGGAAGCCGTATTCGCCGAAGCCCTCGATCTGGCGGAAGCAGGCCTCGGCGAAGCCGCGCGCGTAGCCGTTGGCGACCATGCCCTCGATGAAGCGGCCCTTCAGCTTGTCGATCGTGCCGACATGGCGGAACGTCGCCATGGCGCGGCGAAGCTGGTTGGCCTCGTCGGGCGAGAAACGCGCGCCGACGATGGCGATGCGCATCGCCTGCTCCTGGAACAGCGGCACGCCCATGGTCTTCTCCAGCACCTCGCGCAGTTCCTCGCTGGGAAAGGCGATCTCCTGCGGGTTGGCGCGCCGGCGCAAATAGGGATGCACCATGCCGCCCTGGATCGGTCCGGGGCGCACGATCGCCACCTCGACCACCAGGTCGTAGAAGCTCCGCGGCTTCAGGCGCGGCAGCATCGACATCTGGGCGCGGCTTTCGACCTGAAACACGCCGATCGTGTCGGCCTTGCACAGCATGTCGTAGACCCTGGAATCGTCGTCATAGGCGATCTCGTAGAGCTCGCGCTTGATGCCGTAATGGGCGGCGAGCAGGTCGAGCCCCTTGCGCAGGCAGGTCAGCATGCCCAGCGCCAGCACGTCGATCTTCAGCATGCCCAACGCGTCCAGGTCGTCCTTGTCCCACTCGATGACCGTGCGGTCCTCCATCGCCGCGTTCTCGATCGGCACCACCTCGCTCAAGCGGTTGCGGGTGATGACGAAGCCGCCGGTGTGCTGCGACAGGTGGCGGGGAAAGCCGATCAGCGCGCCGGCCAGCTTCAGGACCAGGCGCAGCGTGCGGTCGGCGGGGTCGAGCCCGGCCTCGCGGATCGACACCTCGGCTATGCCGTCCTCGCCGCCCCAGCCCCATACGGTGTTGGCCAAGGCGCCGATCGTGTCGGCCGACAGGCCCATCGCCTTGCCCACGTCGCGGATCGCGCTGCGCGGGCGATAGGTGATGACGGTGGCGACGATGCCCGCGCGGTCGCGGCCGTATTTTTCGTAGACGTGCTGGATCACCTCCTCGCGGCGCTCGTGCTCGAAGTCCAGGTCGATGTCCGGCGGCTCGCGGCGCTCGGCCGACACGAATCGCTCGAACAGCAGGTTGATCTTCTCCGGGTCGGCCGCGGTGATGCCCAGCACGTAGCAGACCACCGAATTGGCCGAGGAGCCGCGCCCCTGGCACAGGATCCCGCGCGCGCGGGCGAAGTTCACGATGTCGTGGACGGTCAGGAAATAGCGCGCGTAGTCGAGCCGGGCGATCACCGCCAGCTCCTTCTCCACCAGCTCGCGCACCTTCGCCGGCACGCCCTGGGGATAGCGCTCGGCCACGTGCTGCCAAGTCAGGCGTTCCAGCTCTTCCTGCGGCGTGCGCCCCTGCGGCACCGGCTCGTCGGGGTATTCGTATTGCAGCTCGTCGAGCGCGAAGCGGCAGCGCTCGACGATCTCCAGGGTATGCGCGACCGCGTCCGGATGGTCGCGGAACAGCCGCGCCATCGCCGCGGGGGATTTCAGGTGCCGCTCGGCATTGGCATGCAGGCGATAGCCGGCCGCGTGGATCGTGCAGCCCGCGCGGATGCAGGTCAGCACGTCCTGCAGCGGCCGGCGCGCCGGATGGTGGTAGTGGACGTCGTTGGTGGCCAGCAGCTTCGCGCCTGTTTTCGTCGCCAGCGCGGCCAGGCGTGCGAGCCACGCCCGGTCGCCGCCGTCATAGCGCGGGGCCGCCGCCAGGTACACGTCGCCGGGGCGCTGCTCCACGAGCGCCTTCAGCGCGGCGGGCAGGGTTGTCGGTTCGTGCTCTTCATCCTTCGAGACGGCGCTTCGCGCCTCCTCAGGATGACGCGGAATTTTTGCGCGCGCATTTCTCGCGTCATCCTGAGGAGGGCCGAAGGCCCGTCTCGAAGGATGAGGAGCACCAGAACCCGCAAAAGAATCCGGCACGACGACCAACACCTGGCCCGGGCCCAGGGCGGCGATGTCCGTCGCGAACAAATGGCATTCGCCCTTGGGCGCGCGGCGCTTGCCGTCTGTCAGCACCTGCGCCAGGCGGCCATAGGCGGCGCGGTCGACGGGGTAGCAGATCAGCGAGGGATGGCCGTCGGCGAAATCCAGCCGCGCGCCGACCAGCAGCTTCACGCCGGTTTCCTTGCACGCCGCGTGGGCGCGCACCACCCCGGCCAGCGTGTTGCGATCGGCGATCCCGATCGCGCTCAGCCCCAGCTCGTGCGCCCTGAGCGCCAGCTCGGCGGGGTGGGAGGCGCCGCGCAGGAAGCTGAAGTTGGTCGTGACCTGCAGCTCGGCATAGTCGGGAGCGGCGGCCGTGGTCATGGCGCTTCCCGGCGCAACGCGCGCGCGGCCCGGCGCAGGTCGTCGACGAAGTGCCGGATCGCTTCCGCGCGGTCCGCGTCCTCCGTGCGCAGCAGCGCGGAGGGATGCACCGTCGCCAGGGCGTGCGGCGCCAGATTCGTCGCGACCGGTTCGCCGCGCTGCCGGCTGACGCGGAAGGCACTGCCGAACAGCGCCTGTGCGGCGGTCGCGCCCAGCGCCACCAGCACCCGGGGCTTCACCAGCGCGATCTCGGCCGCGAGCCACGGCGTGCAGGCGCGGATTTCCATCGCGTTCGGCTTCTGGTGCAGGCGCCGCTTGCCGCGCGGCACCCATTTGAAATGCTTTACCACGTTGCTGACATAGGCCTCTGCGCGGTCGATGCCGGCCTCTTCCAGGCACTGGTCGAGCAGCTTGCCGGCCGGACCGACGAAGGGATGGCCCTCGACGTCCTCGCGGTCGCCCGGCGTCTCGCCCACCAGCATCAGGGGCGCATGCGCCGGCCCCTCGCCGAACACGGTCTGGGTCGCGTTCTTGTAGAGCGGGCAGGCGGTGCAGTCCGCGGCCCGCGAGCGCAGGCTCGCGAGGGTGGGATTGGGCGGAATCAGCGCGGCGGCGGTGCCGCCGGCCGCCCCGGCGGGGTCATCGAATCCGAGCGAAAGCTGCGTGCGTGCCATCATGCACCTCCCGATCCGCCCCCGTTGGTCGAACGCCCCCGCGACCCCCGCGTTGCTCTCACGCGAATTCCCCGTGCAGGAACCAGGTATTCTTCCTGTCCTCTGACTTCTGACTTCTGACCCCTGATTCCTGGAACAGCCAGAACCGCCGCCCCGCCTCGTCCTCCACGCGCCAGTAGTCGCGCGTCGTCCGCGGCGCGTCCGCCAGCCACCATTCCGGCGCCAGGCGCTCGGGCCCCTCGGCCGTGCAGACCCGGTGCAGGTGCGCGCGCCAGCGGAACAGGCTGGGCGCGGATGCCGCGCCGGCGATCACGTCCACCGGCTCGGGGCGCGGGAACAGGCGCAGGGGGCGCGGCGGCAGGGTCCAGTCCGCGCCGGCCGGCGGCGCCAGCGCCGCGGTCGCCTGGACGGCGCGTTCCGGCGCGTGGCTTTCGCGGGGCGCCAGGCGCCCCACGCGGCCCGATCCCAGCCGGTTGTCCAACCGGTCGACCAGCTCGGCCAGGCTGCTCGCGGCAGCGTTGTGGGCCGGCGGGGCGTCGGCCGAGGGAAAATCGATCTGAGCCGCCGCCAGGGTCTCCACCTCGGGCGCCGACAATTCGACCAGGTCGATGCCGAATCCGGGATCGACCTGGCCCAGCTTCTCTTCCAGCAGGCGGAACAGGTGCCGCGGATCGCGGCTGGGCCGCGCGGTGCCGATCTCCAGCCATTGCGCCTGCGCGTCGACGCGGAAGAAGGCGATCGCGATCCGCCGCGCCCCGACGCCATCGGCGGCGAAGCGGGCCGCCAGGGTTTCGATCAACTGCCCTGCCGCGCGGGCGATGCCGGCGGCCGTGGCGATCGGCTCGGCGAAGGCCATGCGCGCATGGTGGGGGGCTGAGGGGCGGCGCGGCGCGATCGCCTCCTCGGCGCGGCCCCGCGCCTGGTCCAGGCGCCGCCACACGACCGGCCCGAAGCGCGCGGCCAGCGGCGCGCGCCCGCTTTGGCGCTCCTGCCGGCACAGATCGGCGATGCGCCGCAACCCCACCCGCGCCATGCCCGCGACCGCGTCGGGCGCCAGGCGCAGCGCGGCGGTGGGCAAGGAGTCGAGCAGCGGCTCTGCCTGGCCCGGTGCGGCGATGACGCCGTCCTCGCCTTGCCCGGCAAAGCGCGCGAGCGCCCAGGCCGCGCCCGGCGTGTCGGCCAGGCCGGCGTGGGCGCTCAGGCCCGACCGGCGCACGCGGCGCAGCAGGTCGGCCAGCAGCGCCGCTTCGCCTTCGATTCCCGGGGCGAACAGATGCGCGCAGCCCGTGACGTCCAGGAACAGCCCGTCCGCGCCGTCGAGCGCGACCGAGGGCGTGTAGCGCTCGGCCCAGTCCGCCAGCCGCGCCAGGGCCCGCGCATCCCCGGCCGGGTCGGCGGGCAGGGCGGCGAGGCCCGGCACCAGCGCCCGCGCATCGGCCAGCCCCATCGCCGGCGCGATGCCCAGGGCATCGGCCGCGTCGTCCACCGCCACGACGACCGCGCGGTCGCCGACCTGCGCGGTGGCGACGAGTGCCGCATCAGTCGGCGGCGTCTGCCTGCGGCGCTCCCGATCCGAACGGCGAAGCAGATCGGTGGCCAACCGCGGCAGCCACAGCGAGATCACCCGTCTCATGGCTCCACTCCAGCACGAAGTCGCGCGGTGTCCCGCCGCGGCAGCGCAACAGTTCGACGTTCCAGCGCGCCCGGTCGGCGGCGCCGGGCATCGGCGCCACGCGCCAGCGCGTGGTGGCGGCGCTGGGTTCCAGCCGCGGGGCTCCCAAGCGATGGTCGGGACGGCGATGCCGTCGCAGCGCTAGGGCGGTGACGCCCCAGCGTTCGGCGGCAAGCTGCAGGCGGCGCCCGGCGGTCAGGTCGAGCACGCCCACCTCGCCCAGCACGGCCGCCAGCGACGGGCAGCGCAGGCCTTCCTCGATCGCCCACAGGGTCTCGGCATCCGGCGCGGTTCGCGCGAAGATCACCCGGTCCGGATCAAGCCCGAACGCGGCCAGGCCGGGCCCGTAAGGCGCAGGGCCGCACCACAGCACGCGCCCCTGCGCCCCGGCGATGCGCGCGAGCAGGGCGGCGGCGAAGCCCGTGCCGGCCTCGCCTGCCGGGGCCAACACCTCGTGCAGCCGCCCCAGCGCCAGCCCGCCCTCCGGCAGCGCCACGTCGAGCGCCGGCAGGCCGAGCGGCAGGATGCGCGCGGGCGGGGGCGCGGCCACGCGTAGCAGCGCGGCGAGGCTGCCTTTTGCGACGGAAGGTCCGCGCTCCTCATCCTTCGAGACGCCCGCTGACGCGGGCTCCTCAGGATGACGCGTTTGATGGGGACGCAAAAATTCCGCGTCATCCTGAGGGGGGCCGAAGGCCCGTCTCGAAGGATGAGGAACGCGGGGCAAGTCCAGCCCGAACGGCAGGGCTGGGGTTCCCGCAGGGGAGACGCTTCCCCCTCCGGCCCCCTCCCGGTCCTGGGCGCGGCCCAAGGGACGGGAAGCGGGCCGCTCGATGTCCAGGCATGCGACCATGATAGGAACAAAACACGAACAGCCTGATCGCGCAAGGCCTATCTTGCGAATCCAGCAGAAACAAGGAGTTAGAGCGCCGCCTCGTCCAGGCTGACGATCTCCTCGCCCCCGGCGGCGGCCATGGCCTGGGCCATGGCTTGGGGCAGGATGCTCCGGGCATAGAACCGGGCCAGCAGCGTCTTCAGCTCCAGGAACGTCCGGTCGCCGCCGCCCTCCTTCAGGCGCCGCTCGGCAGCCTTGGCCTGGCGGGTCAGCACCCACTGGCCAGCGACCGTGCCGACCAGGCGCAGATAGGGCGTGGCGGCCGCGGCGGCGAGCTCGGGCGCCTCCGCGCCGGCCTTGACCATGAAAGCCGTGGTGTTCTCCAGCGCGTCCAGGGCGGCGGCTTCCGAGGCGATGCCAAGCCCGTCCTTGAAATCGCCGTCCATCTCGGCGATCAGCGCGCGCATCGCCTTGCCGCCGTCGCGCGCCACCTTGCGGAAGGCCAGGTCCTGGGCCTGGATGCCGTTGGTGCCCTCGTAGATCGGCGCGATGCGCGCGTCGCGGAAATGCTGCGCGGCGCCGGTCTCCTCGATGAAGCCCATGCCGCCATGGACCTGTACGCCCAGCGAGGCGATCTCGCAGCCCAGGTCGGTGTTCCATGCCTTGACCACGGGGGTCAAAAGGTCGACCCGCGCCTGCGCCGCCGCGTCGCCCTGCTTGGCGCGGTCCATCTGCGCGGCGGTGTAGTAGGTGAGCGCGCGGATCGCGTCGATGCCGGCCTTCATCGTCAGCAGCATGCGCTTGACGTCGGGATGGCGGACGATCGGCACGGTCTCGCGTCCGCCCTTCAAGTCGCGGCCCTGGATGCGCTGGCGCGCATAGTCGCGCGCCTGCTGGTAGGCGCGCTCGGCGATCGCCACGCCCTGCATGCCGACGCCCATGCGCTCGTTGTTCATCATCGTGAACATCGCCTCGAGGCCGCGGTTCTCCTCGCCGACCATGAAGCCGATCGCGCCGTCGTTGTCGCCATAGGCCATCACGCAGGTCGGGCTGCCGTTGATGCCCAGCTTGTGCTCGATCGACACGCAGCGCAGGTCGTTGCGCCCGTTCAGCGTCCCGTCCGCGCCGACCAGAATCTTCGGCACCAGGAACAGCGAGATGCCCTTGCTGCCCGGCGGCGCCTTGGGCGTGCGGGCCAGCACCATGTGGACGGTGTTCGCCGCCATGTCGTGCTCGCCCCAGGTGATGAAGATCTTCTGACCCCTGATGCGATAATGGTCGCCCCGGGGCTCGGCGCGGGTCTTGAGCAGGCCCAGGTCCGAACCGGCCTGGGGCTCGGTCAGGTTCATCGTCCCGGTCCATTCGCCCGAGATCATCTTGCGCAGGTAGAGCGCCTTCTGGGCCGGCGAGCCGTGCGCGGACAGAAGCTCGATCGCGCCCTGGTTCAGAAGCGGGCAGAGCGCGAAGGCCATGTTGGCCGAGTTCCACATCTCCGCCACCGGCGTCGCCACCGTCCAGGGCAGGCCCTGGCCGCCGAAGGCCGGGTCGCAGGGCACCGCGTTCCAGCCGCCGGCGACGAAGCGCTCGTAGGCGTGCTTGAATCCCTTCGGCGCGCGCACCACGCCGTTCTCCAGCACCGCGCCCTCGATGTCGCCCGAGCGGTTGACCGGCGCCAGCACGCCGCCCGCCAGCTTGGCCGCCTCGTCCAGGATCGGCCTCAGCGTGTCGTCGTCGGCCGGGTGGCCCGCCACCTCGACCAGGGCGAAGACCATATCGGCGATCGGCGCGGTATAGGTCATAGCACCTTGCCCGGGTTCATCAGCCCCTGCGGATCGAGCGCCTGCTTCAGCCGGCGCATCAGCTCGACCTCGATCGGCGGGCGGTAGCGCTTCAACTCATCGCGCTTGACCGCGCCGACGCCATGCTCGGCCGAGAAGCTGCCGTCCAGCGCGGCGACCGTATCATAGACCGCGCGGTGGATGTCCTCGCTCAGCGCCAGGTAGGCCTCGCGTGTCATGTCCTTGGGCTGGGTCAGGTTGTAGTGCACGTTGCCGTCGCCGACATGGCCGAAGGCGAGCGGCCTTATGCCCGGCACCATCGCCTCCAAGGCCCGGTCGGCGCGGCGGATGAATTCCGGCACGCGCGAGACCGGCACCGAGATGTCGTGCTTGATGCTGGCGCCGGCGCGGTACTGGTATTCGACCATCGCCTCGCGGATGCGCCACAGCTTCAGGCTCTGGTCGGTCGATGCGGCGATCGTCGCGTCGACCACCACGCCCTTCTCCAGCGCCTCGCCCAGCGCGGCCTCCAGCTTGGCGCGCGCGGTGCCGTCGGCGACCGTGCCGGTGAACTCGATCAGCACGTGCCAGTCGTACTCGGCGGCCAGCGGGTCGCTCATGCCGGTGCCGTATTCCAGCCCCAGCTCGATACCCATGCGGGGGATCAGCTCGTAGCTCGAGATCGCGTCGCCGCTGCCCGCGCGCAAGATGGAAAGCAGCTCCACCGCCGCGTCCAGGTCGCGGATCGCGGCGAAGGCCGTCGCCTGCTCGACCGGACGCGGGAACAGGCGCAGGGTCGCCGCGGTGATGATGCCGAGCGTCCCCTCGGCGCCGACGAACAGGTGTTTCAGCGCATAGCCCGTGTTGTCCTTGCGCAGCCGGCGCAGCCCGTCCCAGACGCGCCCGTCGGGCATCACCACTTCCAGTCCCAGCACCAATTCGCGCGTGTTGCCGTAGCGCAGCACGTTGATCCCGCCGGCATTGGTCGACAGGTTGCCGCCGATCATGCAGCTTCCCTCCGCGCCCAGGCTCAACGGGAAGAAGCGGTCTGCGTCTTGCGCCGCCTTCTGCAGGTCGGCCAGCACGCAGCCGGCCTCGGCGGTCATCGTGTAGTCCAGCGCGTCGACGCCGCGCACCTTGTTCATGCGCTTCAGGCTCAGCAGCACCTGGCCGTGCGGCAACTGGGCGCCGACCAGGCCGGTATTGCCGCTCTGGGGCACGATGCCGACCCCCGCCTCGGCGCAGGCCCGGACCACCGCCGACACCTCGGCCGTGCTGGCCGGCATGACCATCAGCGGCGTCGTGCCGGTGTAGTAGCCGGTCCAGTCCTTGAGCTGCGGGGCCAGGACCTGCGGATCGTCGCTCCAGCCCTTCGGCCCCACGGCCGCGCGCAGCGCGTCGGCGAGCCCGTCCGGCAGGACGGCAGGCAGCTTGCGGGCTATGTTGTTCATTGCAGGCTCGGCTCCCCGTATGGCCATGGGAAGCCTAGCATTTGCCTCCTTCACTTGGGAACCACGCCAAGGTGAGTTGCGAAGCGGTCCGGGCCGGGTATAAGGCCGCGACCCGACGCCCCCCGGAGCCCGCCAACGATGGCTTTGCGCCTGCCCTGGACCGACCGCAGCGGCCGCTTCGCGCCCTTCAAGGCCGTGGCGTTTGCCCTGCTGTTCGTGCCGGCCGGGCTGATGGGGCGCGACTACTTGAACGGGCTCTACGCGCCCCGGCTGTGGATCGAGTTCAACCACGCCGCCGGCGACTGGACGATCCGCCTGCTGGTGCTGTCGCTGGCGATCACGCCGCTGCGACAGGCGCTGCGCTGGCCGGGGTTGATCCAGCTCAGGCGCATGATCGGTGTCGCGGCGTTCGTATATGCCCTGGCGCATTTCATGGCCTTCACGCTCGACAAGAAGCTCGATTGGTGGGTGATCGCCAGCGAGATCGCGCTGCGCTTCTACCTGACGATCGGCTTCGCCGTGCTGCTGGCGCTGGCGGCCCTGGCCGCGACCTCCACCGACGGCATGGTGCGGCGGATGGGCGGCAGGGCGTGGCAGAAGCTGCACTACATCGCCTATCCCGCCGGCATGCTCGCGGTCGTGCATTTCTTCCTGCAGGCCAAGGCCGGCACCACCGAGGCCACGGTGCTGGCCGGCATCCTCGGCTGGCTGCTGGTGTGGCGCCTGCTGGCGCGCCGGTCGGGCGGGCTGTCGCCGCTCGGCCTGTTCGTCCTCAGCCTGTTCGCGGCGGTGACGACCGCGCTGGGCGAGGCCGGCTATTACGGCCTGTTCACCGGCATCGACCCGTGGCGGGTGCTGCAGGCCAACATCGTGCAGATCGGCGAACGGCCCGCCTGGCTGGTGCTCGGCGCCGGCCTTGCGGTGACCGCGCTGGCGCTGGTGCGCCAGCTCACCTGGGCGCGGCGGCCCGTCGCAGCCGGTCGTTGATCGCGCGGCCCAGCCCGCGCTCGGGGATCGCCGTGGCGGCGATCGCCTTTGCCCCCGACTGGTCCAGGCGGTGCAGGTAGTCGAACAAATGCGACGCGGCCTCCACGAGGTCGCCCGCCGGGCTGAGGTTCAACGTCATCCGCGCCCCCGTCGGCACCGCGCCGCCGAACGCCAGCAGCGCCTCGTCCGGCCTCACGTCGTGCGCGCCGAGGCGCAAGGGCAGGTGGGGCGCGTAGTGGCTCTCCAGCATGCCCGGCGACTTGATCGCGCTACCCGCCTTGGGATGGTCCAGCGCGCCGATGACGGCGGCAAGCTGCTCTTCGGCGATGCCGCCCGGGCGCAGCAACAGCGCCTTGGCGCCCGTTAAGTCCACCACCGTGGATTCCACGCCCACAGGGCAAGGGCCGCCGTCGAGCACCAACGCGACCTTGCCGCCGAGCGATCGGGCGACGTGCTCGGCGCGGGTGGGGCTCAGGCGCCCGCTGGGGTTGGCGCTGGGCGCGGCCAATGGCCGGCCGGCGGCGCGGATCACCGCGCGGGCCACGTCGTGCGCCGGCATCCGCACGGCCAGGCTGTCGAGCCCGGCCGAGCACAAGAGCGACACGCCGCCATCCGCCCGGCGCGGCAGCACCATGGTCAGCGGGCCGGGCCAGAATTTCGCCGCAAGCGAATCGGCGCGCGAATCGAACGCGACCAGGCGTTGGGCCGACTCGATATCCGCGACATGGACGATCAGCGGGTTGAAGCGCGGCCGGTTCTTGGCGGCGAAGATCGCCGCCACGGCGCGGTCGCTGGTGGCGTCAGCGGCCAGGCCATAGACGGTCTCTGTGGGCAGGCCTACCAGCAGCCCGTCGCGCAACGCCTGGGCGGCGCGCGCGATGGCGGCGGGGTCGGGTGCAAGGATCGGCGCGTCGGTCATGCCGCGCGCTTGTGCCCCAATCCACAGGTCCGGCGCAAGCAGGACCGGCGAATCATGCTACGGTGACGTGCGGGCTTCGGGGGAGGCTGATCATGGCGGCGAAGGTTTTCACCATAGCGCAGCAGAAGGGCGGGGCGGGCAAGACCACGATCGCCTGCCACCTGGCGGTTTCGCTGGCGATGGGCAACGGCAAGGCCCTGCCGCGCAAGGTGGCGATCGTCGACATCGACCCGCAGCAGAGCCTCGCCCGCTGGCACGGCCAGCGCGTGCACGCGCTGGGGCAGGGCAATGGCGGCCTGCACCTGAGCGCGGTCTCGGGCTGGCGCACCCAGGGCGAGGTCGACCGCCTCAAGCGCGATATGGACTTCGTGGTGATCGACAGCCCGCCCCATGCCGAGACCGAGGCGCGCATCGCGGTGCGCGCGGCGGACCTGGTGATCCTGCCGGTGCAGCCCAGCCCGATGGACCTGTGGGCGATCCAGCCCACGCTCGACATGGCGCGGCAAGAGAAAGTGCCGGTGCTGCTGGTGTTCAACCGCATGCCGCCGCGCGGCCTCTTGGCCGACGAGATGATGGCGCGCGCCAAGGAACTGGGCGTCCCGATCGCCAAGTCGGTGATCGGCAACCGGGTCGGCTTCGCCGCCTCGCTGCTGAACGGCCGCGCCATCGGCGAGACGAACCCCACGAGCCGCGGCGCGCGCGAGATCGCATCCCTGGCGCGCGAGGTGCAGCGCCTGGCCGCGCGCTGACGGGCGTGCCGATGGCGACCGGCCCGCTGCCGCTGCCGCCCTTCCTGGTCGGCGACCCGATCCCCTGGTTCTCGCTGCCCACCGGGGCCAATCCCGACTACAAATTGCATTCGGTCGGCGGCCGCTATGTCGTGCTGTGCTTCTTCGGCTCGGCCGGCGATCCGCGCGCGCGGGCCCGGCTCGACGCCTGCCTGTCGCATGCCGCGATGTTCGACGACCAGCGCATGGTTTTCTTCGGCATCACCACCGATCGGCAGGACCGCGACCTGGGCCGCATCCGCGATGCCGAGATGGGCATCCGCTTCTTCGCGGACCTCGACGGCGCCCTCACGCGCCAATTCCTGCCCCCGGACGGGTCCGGCGTCACGTACGTGCTGGACCCGACGCTGCGCGTGATCGCGGCGCTGCGCTTCGACGATCCGCGCGATCACGACGCCAGGCTGCGGACCCTGCTGGCCGGCCTGCCGAACGCCGACCGGCACGCCGGCGTGGAGCTGCATGCGCCCGTGCTGATCGTGCCGCACGTGTTCGAGCCGGCGATGTGCCGCAAGCGGGTCGACGTCTACGAAGCGCAGGGCGGCCGGGATTCCGGCTTCATGCGCGAAGCCGAGGGCAAGACGGTCTCGATCATCGACCACAATTTCAAGAAGCGGCAGGACTGCGGCATCGACGATCCGGAGCTGCGCGGCGCGCTGATGCGCCGGGTGCATCGCCGCCTGGTGCCGGAGATCCACAAGGCCTTCCAGTTCAACGCCACGCGCATGGAGCGCTACCTGGTCGCCTGCTACGACGCTGGGAGCGGCGGGTGTTTCCGCCCGCACCGCGACAACACGACCCGCGGGACGGCGCATCGGCGCTTCGCGGTCACGATCAACCTGAATGCCGAGGAATACGAGGGCGGCGACCTGCGCTTCCCCGAATACGGCCCGCGCCTCTATCGCGCGCCGACCGGCGGGGCGGTGGTGTTCTCCTGCGCGCTGCTGCACGAGGCCATGCCTGTTACCAAAGGAACGCGTTTCGCCTTCCTGCCTTTTCTCTACGACGACGCGGCGGCCCGCGAGCGCGAGGCAAAAATGCGTTCCTGGGCGAGGGCCTGATGCAGTACCAGATGGAGAAGATGCTTCCCTCGACAGGCTCAGGATGAGGACAAGAAAACAAGACGCCTCACCCTGAGCCTGTCGAAGGGTGACGGCCGCGTTACTTGCCCCGGGCGATGAACTTGCCGTTGAGGAAGCCAGGCTTGGCGTAGAGGAAGGGCCGGCCGTCGAGCGTGGTGGTCGAGCCGCCGGCGGCATCCAGGATCGCCTGGCCGGCGGCGGTGTCCCATTCCATCGTCGGCCCCAGGCGCGGGTAGAGGTCGCCTTCGCCTGCCGCCACGCGACAGAACTTGATCGCGCTGCCTCCGATGCGGATCTCGGACACCTTCTTGTCGGCCAGGAACTGCTTCAGGTCGTCGCGGTTGGAATGGCTGCGGCTGGCCAGCACGACCAGCCCCTCGGGCGGTGCCTTGCGCGCGGCGATCGGGCGCGCCGGGCCGCTGCCCTTCTGGGCGAAGGCCCGTCCTTCCGCGCCCCAGAAGATCTCGTCGCCGACCGGCGCCAGGATCACGCCCAGGATCGGCCGGCGGTTTTCCACCAGGCCGATGTTCACGGTGAACTCGCCGTTGGCCTTCAGGAACTCCTTGGTGCCGTCGAGCGGATCGACCAGCCAGAACCGGCCGTCGCCGACGTCGTGCACGCGGCCGGCGGCGAACTCCTCCTCGGCGACGACCGGGATTCCCGGATCGAGCTTGGCCAGCGCCCGCACGATGATCGCTTCCGACGCATGGTCGGCGGCGGTGACGGGCGAGCCGTCGCTCTTGTCGGAGCGCGTCACTTCGGGATGGTAGTGCGTCAGGATTGCCCGCCCGGCCTCGCGCGCGATGGCGAGGAGGGGGGTGGCAAGGCTCTGCAGGTTGGCAGGGGAGGGCACGCGCTATCCCGTCTTTTCTGTCCCCCCTCCCCCTGTGGGAGGGGGATAGGGCGAGGGGTGTGACACCGCGTCGAGCGGCGACCAATAGGGCGTGAGGCTCTGGCGCATCATACCTCCGGCAGCGGGCAGCCTGCCCCCTCCCCCTGGCCCCCTCCCGCGAGGCAGGGCTATCGCATTTGGCCGAGGAGGGAGAGGAGGAATTTGTCGTCCCAGCCTGCGCGCTTGATTTTTCGACGGAGGGAAGCGGTGCTGGGATGGGTGCGAAGCATATTGAGTGCGAGCTTTCG
>JADLEG010000305.1 GCA_020846275.1 Alphaproteobacteria bacterium | reverse complement strand
TCCTGTCGATCCGCGACGTCGTGCTGATCGACCGGCTCGACCTGCAGTTCGAATCCGGGCTGACGGCGCTGACCGGCGAGACCGGCGCGGGCAAGTCCATCCTGCTCGATTCCCTCGGCCTGGCGCTCGGCGCGCGCGGCGACCAGGCGCTGGTGCGCACCGGAGCGGCCCAGGCCGTCGTGACCGCCAGCTTCGACCTGCCGCCGCGCCACGCGCTGCGCAAGCGGCTCGACGAGCAGGGCCTGACCGTCGAGGGCGACCTGATCCTGCGCCGCGTGCTGGGCGCCGACGGGCGCAGCCGCGCCTTCATCAACGACCAGCCGGCCGCGATCGGCCTCTTGCGCCAGGTCGCGAGCGAGCTTGTTGAGGTGCAGGGGCAGTTCGAGCAGCAGGGCCTGATCGATCCCGGCACGCATCGCCCGCTGCTGGATGCCTATGCCGGCGCCGCCCTGGCCGAAAGCGCAAAGACGGCCGCCGGCGCATGGCATGCGTGGCGCGATCTGGAAGCCAAGCGCGGCGAGGCCGCCAATGCCGGCGAGCGGGCCGATGCCGACGAGGCGTTCCTGCGCCATGCGCTGGGTGAGATCGGCGCGCTGGACCCCAAGACGGACGAGGAGGATGCGCTGGCCGGGACCCGCGCGCTGATGATGAACCGCGAGAAGCTGATGCAGGCGGTCAGCGGCGCGCTGGGCGAGGTTTCCGGCGACAAGGGCGCCGAGGCCGCCATCGCCGCCGCGCGCCGCCAACTCGACCGCGCCGCCGCCCAGGCCGGCGGCCGTCTCGACGCCCCGGTCGGCGCGCTCGAACGCGCCGCGGCGGAACTGGTCGACGCGGTCGCCGCGCTGGAGGCGCTGGCGAACGACAACGAGCTCGATCCCAAGCGGCTGGAGAAGATCGAGGACCGGCTGTTCGCGCTGCGCGGCCTGGCGCGCAAGCACCGCGTCGAGGTGAAGGCCCTGCCCGCGCTGCGCGAGCAGCTTGCGGCGCGCCTGGCCGCGATCGAGGACCGCGCCGGTATCGTCGAGCGGCTGACCAGGGAAGCCGCCGCCGCGCGCGCCGCCTACCTGGCCGCGGCGGACGGTCTGTCGAAGCTGCGCCACGCGGCGGCCGAGCGCCTGGACAAGGCGATCGCCGCCGAATTGCCGCCGCTGAAGCTGGAGCGCGCCAAGTTCGCGACCGCGATCCAGCGCCTGGACGAGCCGGACTGGTCGGAGCACGGCATCGACCGCGTGCGCTTCGAGGCCACGACCAATCCCGGCCAGGCGCCCGGGCCGCTGCACAAGATCGCCTCGGGCGGCGAGCTGTCGCGCTTCATGCTGGCGTTCAAGGTGGTGATGGCGCGCGAGGAGCCGCTGCCCACCCTGGTGTTCGACGAGGTCGACAGCGGGATCGGCGGCGCGACGGCCGACGCCGTGGGCGACCGGCTCGCGCGCCTGGCGCGCAACGTGCAGCTTCTCGTCGTCACCCATTCGCCCCAGGTCGCCGCGCGCGCCCGGCACCACATGCGCGTCAGCAAGTCGGTCGGGCGAGGCGCTGCGCTGACCCGCGTGGCGGCGCTGGACGAGGCGGAGCGCCGAGAGGAAATCGCGCGCATGCTGTCGGGCGCCGCCGTCACCGACGAGGCGCGGGCGGCCGCCGAGCGGCTGATCGGCGACGGCATGCAGCGCAGGAAGCGGCGATGAGGGACACGGCCGAAATCGCTGTCGAGAAGCTGACGAGGAAGCAGGCGGACGCCGAGCTGGCGCGCCTGGCGGCGGAGATCGCGCGCCACGACAGGCTCTACTACCAGAAGGACGCGCCGGCGATCTCGGACGCGGCGTACGACGCGCTGCGCCGGCGCAACGAGGCGATCGAGCAGCGCTTCCCCGACCTCGTGCGGCTCGACAGCCCGACCCGCCGCGTGGGCGCCGCGCCGGCGCAGGGCTTCGCCAAGGTCACGCATCTCCGCCCGATGCTGTCGCTCGGCAACGCCTTCAGCGCGGAGGACGTGCGCGACTTCGTGGCCGGCGTGCGACGATACCTCAAGCTTTCCGCCGATCACGCCATCGAGCTGGCGGCCGAGCCGAAGATCGACGGGCTGTCGGCCAATCTGCGCTACGAGAACGGCGTGTTCGTCCAGGGCGCCACGCGCGGCGACGGGGCGGTCGGCGAGGACATCACCGCCAACCTCCGGACCGTCGCCGACGTGCCCGAGCGACTGAAGGGCAAGGACGTGCCCGATCTGATCGAGGTACGGGGCGAAGTCTATTTCGCGCGCAAGGATTTCGCGCGGCTGAACCAGGAACGCGAGAAGGCGGGCGAGCCGCTCTTCGCCAATCCCCGCAACGCGGCCGCCGGTTCGACGCGCCAGCTCGACCCCGCGATCACCGCGCGCCGGCCGCTGCGCTTCTTCGCCTATGCCTGGGGCGAGGCGAGCGCGCTGCCGGCCGACACGCACTGGCACATGGTCGAGCGCTTCGCGGCCTGGGGCTTCAAGACCAACCCGCTGGCCAAGCTGTGCCGCGACGAGGACCAGGCGCTGGCGCTGCACCAGAAGCTGCAGGAGCAGCGCGCCGAGCTGGACTATGACATTGACGGCGTCGTCTACAAGGTCAACCGGCTGGACTGGCAGGAGCGCCTGGGCTTCGTCAGCCGCGCGCCGCGCTGGGCCATCGCGCACAAGTTCCCGGCCGAGCAGGCGGTCACCGTGCTCGAGCGCATCGCCATCCAGGTCGGGCGCACCGGCGCGCTGACCCCCGTGGCCGAGTTGAAGCCGGTGACCGTCGGCGGCGTCGTGGTGGCGCGCGCGACGCTGCACAACGAGGACGAAATCCAGCGCAAGGACATCCGCGAGGGCGACCATGTCGTCGTCCAGCGCGCCGGCGACGTGATCCCGCAGGTCGTGCGCGTGCTGGAGGAGAAGCGCCTGCCGAAGGCGAAGCCGTACCAGTTCCCGGACAAGTGCCCGGTCTGCGGCAGCCGCGCGGTGCGCGAGGACGGCGAGGCGGTCCGGCGCTGCACCGGCGGGCTTACCTGCCCCGCCCAGGCGGTCGAGCGGCTGAAGCATTTCGTCCAGCGCAACGCGATCGACATCGACGGGTTGGGCGGCGAGTCGATCCAGGAGCTGTTCGATCTCGGCTACCTGAGGTCGCCCGCGGATATCTACCGCCTGGGCCGGCATCGCGACCGGATCGTGGTCGACAGGAAGGCCAAGACCGGCATCGAAGGCTGGGGCGATCTGCGCTTCGGCAACCTGGAACGCGCGATCGAGGCGCGGCGCAGCGTCCCCCTGCCCCGTTTCATCTTCGCCCTCGGCATTCCGCAGGTCGGCGAGGCGACCGCCAAGCTGCTGGCGCGCAACTACGGCACGCTCGCGGCTTGGCGCCAGGCCATGCAGCGCGCGGCCAAGCAGGACGAAGAGGCGCTGGCCGAGCTCGACAACATCGAGGGCATCGGCCCGTCGGTCGCGCAGGACATCGTCGACTTCTTCGCCGAGCCGCACAACACCAGGGCGCTGGACGACCTGCAGCGCGAGGTGACCGTCGAGGATTTCGCGGCGCCCTCGACCGCGGGCTCGCCGGTCGCGGGCAAGACCGTGGTGTTCACCGGCACGCTCGAGACGCTCGGCCGCAACGAGGCCAAGGCGCGCGCCGAGGCCCTGGGCGCCAAGGTCGCGAGCTCGGTGTCGAAGAAGACCGACTACGTGATCGTCGGCGCCGACGCCGGCTCCAAGGCCACCAAGGCCCGCGAGCTCGGCGTCACCACGCTGACCGAGCAGGAATGGCTGAAGCTGGTGGGGGAATCCGGGTGACGCGTTTACAGACAGGCTCGTAGAAACCATCAATGTGGAAATGTGTCTTTCACGGAGTCGTTCATCCTGAGCGAGCAACATTTGAGCTCGGCACACCTGTCCACCTGCAAATTGCGCACAAAGAAGCCCAGTTCGTAGGCTCCTTAACCGTTTGGATATACAAGAACCAAGTTACGGCAGCGCTCGAAAGTGAGCTGAAGCCTGCCGACTTCGCGACCGTGAGGAACTTCGTGGGATCGGTTGTATCGAATATCGTTGACTGCGGGTGTTTGAACCTTGCGGTAGGCTACGACGTCGAATTGATCTCCGCGCACGACGTCAACGAGGGTACTACGGTCGTGTTCGGACCAGAAATCTATGGACTATCCGTTGCTGATAACGAACTTCGGACTGTAAAAATTGGTGAGCTACTTCTCGCTTCTGAGAAGCACCCCTTGTTTCGAAAAGCGCTGACCGATTTTAGGAACGCAATAAGGGATCCTGAAGACACGGGATTTTTCTGCTATCGAGCAGTTGAGTCGCTGATTCACGCGGTCAGGAAGCTTGATGGAATTGGCGACAAGAAGAAGGCAATTGCCGCTATCGAAGTGCGGTTGGACCTTCATAGCTCGTGTATCAACATGTTGCGCGACCTAGCAACCAACGTGCGACACGGCGAGTTTAGATGGACGACTGGCCACGAGAGGGAACTGGCACTGCGAATCACGCGAGAGATACTTCAGCGATTCGCAAGAAGCGTTGGGCCAGATGCAGACCCATCGGCTCGCTTACCGCTCTTGACTCTTTCGAAATAACTTCAATCTCTATGACCCTCCCCACCCACGGCCGCTACGCCTACAGCCCGATCAAGGGGCGGCCGGTCTACGACTGGCCGGGTGGCAAGCGGCTGGCGGTCTATATCGGCTTGAACCTCGAGCATTTTGCGTTCGGCGAGGGGCTGGGCGCCGAGCTGGCGCCGGCCGGGCCGCAGCCCGACGTGCTGAACTTCGCCTGGCGCGACTACGGCAACCGCGTGGGCGTGTGGCGCATGCTCGACCTGTTCGACGCGCTCGCCCTGCCCGCTTCGGTACTGGTCAACGCGTCGATCTACGACTACTGCCCCGAGGTGATGGCGGCGGTGCGCCGGCGCGGCGACGAGGTCGTGGGCCACGGCCGCACCAATTCCGAGCGCCAGGGCGTGCTGGACGAGGCGGCCGAGCGCACGCTCATCGCCGAGACCACCGCCGCGATCCGCAAGCACGAGGGTGCGCCGCCCGCGGGCTGGCTGGGCCCCTGGATCTCGCAGAGCCGCGTCACGCCGGACCTGCTGGCCGAGGCCGGCTATGCCTACCTGCTCGACTGGTGCATGGACGACCAGCCGGTGTGGTTCGCCGCGCGCGGCGGCCGGCGCATCCTGTCTCTGCCCTACCCGCAGGAGCTCAACGACATCCCGGCGATCGTCGCGCGCAAGGACTCAGGCCAGCAGTTCGCCGACATGATCGTCGACCATTTCGACGAGATGCTGGAGCAGTCGGCCGAATCGCCGCTGGTCATGGGCATGGCGCTGCATCCCTACATCGTGGGACAGCCCCATCGCCTGCGCCACCTGCGCCGTGCGCTGGGCCACATCGCATCCCATCGCGAGCGTATCTGGTTCACCCATGCCGGCGCCATCGCGCGCCACGCGATCGCGCAGCCGGCAGGGGTTGTGCCGTAGGAAAAGTCAGTCAGCCCTTGAACAGCGGCACGCGCGCTGCCTTGGCCGCCCGCGCGAGGTCGGAATCGGTCGTCGCCAGCGGCAGGCCCGCGCTCAGCGCCAGCTCCAGATAGGCGGCATCGTAGGCCGTCAGCTTGTGGCGCTGAGCCAGCGCGATCAGGGCGCGCGGCAGCACCGCAGGCGTCGCCTCGATCACGATACCGAGGGAGCCGAGGATGGCGAGCAATTCATCGCGCTCGGCCGGTGACATGCGCCGCCGTCGCTCCGCCATGACGAGGGCGTTGGCCACCTCGTATGGCCACAGGGCCGGCACGACGGCGCTCGCATCCCGCAACGCATTCTCGACCCGCTCGACATAGGCGCTCCGCTCGTCCTTGAGGCACATCGCGATCGTCACGGAGCAGTCCAGGACGAAGTCGGCTACCACTTGCGCCCTTCGTCGATCAGCTCCCTGACGGCGAGGCCCCGGAGCGGATGCTTGTCGCGAAACGCGCGAAGGCGGCGGATCGCTTCGTCGCGCGACATTCCGGCGGCCGGTTCCATCGGCACGAGCTGCGCGACCGCGCGGCCGTGCTTGGTTATGACAACGCGCTCGCCCTTCTCCGCGCGCGCAAGGAGCTGGGAGAAATGGGTCTTCGCCTGGTAGGCGCTGACTTCGGCCATTGGCGGATGGCTCCAATTTAGACTAGTCTAAGACTAGTCTAACCGCTTCCGCTTCGTCAACCGACGACCGGCCGCGTGACCGCTTCGAGCCACGCCCGCGTCTCGCCGTCCACCAGCGGGCCGATCGCCGCGCCGACCGTCGCGTGGTAGGCGTCGAGCCAGGCGATCTCGTCCCTGGTCAGCAGCGCCGTGTCGACCAGCGTCCGGTCGATCGGGCACAGCGTCAGCGTCTCGAAACCCAGCAGCGCACGCTCGCCGCCCGGCGGCTTGGGCACGTCGATCACCGTCACCAGGTTCTCGATGCGGATGCCGAAGGCGCCGGTCTTGTAGTAGCCCGGCTCGTTCGAGACGATCATGCCCGGCTTCAGCGCCACCGTGTTCGGCACCTTCGAGATGCGGTGCGGGCCCTCGTGCACGGACAAATAGCTGCCAACGCCGTGCCCGGTGCCATGATCGAAGTCGAGGCCCGCCTGCCACAGCGCATGGCGCGCCAGCGGGTCGAGCTGGCTGCCCGACGTGCCGTGCGGAAAGCGCGCCGTGGCGATGGCGATATGGCCCTTCAGCACACGGGTGAAGCGGTCGCGCATCTCCGCCGTGGGCGTGCCGATCGCCACCGTGCGCGTCACGTCGGTGGTGCCGTCGAGATACTGCGCGCCGGAATCGAGCAGATAGAGGTTGCCCGGCTCGAGCTTCCGGTTGGTCGCCGCGCTCGACTTGTAGTGGACGATCGCGCCGTTCGGGCCCGCGCCCGAGATGGTGTCGAAGCTGAGGTCGCGGAACAGCTCGCCGTCGCGCCGGAAGGCTTCGAGCCGGTCCGACGCGCCCAGCTCGTCGACCGTGCCGGCCGACGTCGCGCGCGCCAGCCAGGCCATGAAGCGCACCAGCGCCACGCCGTCGCGGCGATGCGCGGCGCGCGCGCCGTCCAGCTCGACCTTGTTCTTGCAGGCCCGCGGCAGGGCGCAGGGATCCTCGCCGCGCACCGGCTTGGCGCCGGCCTTGGCCAGGCGGTCCAGCACCGCGGCGCCGGCGGTCGTCGGATCGACCAGCACGCGCTTGTCCTTCAGCGCGTCGAGCCCGGCGGGGAAGGCTGCCGGGCTTTCCACCGCCACGCTGTTGCCGAGATGCGCGCGGGTCTCCGCGAGCAGCTTGCGCGCATCGAGGTAGAGCCGCGCCGCGCCGTCCTTCCCGACGATGGCGAAGCCGAGCGGCAGCGGCGTGTGCGACACGTCGCCGCCGCGGATGTTGAACAGCCAGGCAAGCGAGGCCGGATCGGTCAGCACCGCGGCGTCGACATCGTCGGCGGCAAGCTTGCGCGCGATGTCCTGGCGCTTGTCGGCGGCGCTGCGCCCGGCATAGCGCAGGTCCTGCGGCATCACCGGCGCGATCGGCGGCGGCGGCTGGTCGCGCCAGACCGCGTCGACCGGGTTGTCGTCCAGGGCCACCATCTCGCCGCCGGCCTTGGCGCAGGCGGCCGCCAGGCGCTCGACCGAGGCGGGCGGCAGCAGCCACGGGTCGTAGCCGACCTTGCGGCCCGGCTTCAGGTTCGCCGCCAGCCAGTCCGCCGGCGGCTGGTCGGTGATGTGCCGCGGCTCGAACAGCGCGGTGTCGACCTGGTCGCGCACCTGCAGCGTGTAGCGCCCGTCCACGAAGATCGCCGCGCGGTCCTGCAGCACGACCGCGACGCCGGCCGAGCCGGCAAACCCGGTCAGCCAGGGCAAACGCTCGGCCCGCTTGGCGACATACTCGCCCTGGTGCTCGTCGGCGCGCGGCACGATGAAGCCCTCGAGGCCGCGGCGCTCCAGCTCCGCCCGCAGGTCGGCCAGGCGCTGCACCCGCTGCCCGGCGGCGGGCGGGGCCTTCGTGCCGGCGGCGGCCATCTCGCGCTTGAGGGCGCGGAGCTGGGCCGCCAGGTCGGGGGAAGGGTCGGCGGCGACCAGGCCGATCCACCGGTCCGCCTCGGCCATCGGGGCGGGCGCCGCCAGCACGCCGCGGATCAACTCGCGCACCCAAGCGGCATCCACGGACAGCCCGGCCTTGGCCAAAAGCCGGTCCAGCGCGGCATCGCCTTGAAAGGGCTCGCGGGTAGCATCGTCCGGGGTCATCGGCTCGTCCCCTGTCCTATTGCGCTGCGGGCGGGATGGTTAACGGATCGTTGACGAAATTTAGGCGAATCAAAGGCATCGCATGCGTTCCTCTCAATGCTGCTGTGCAGCATTTACCCTCGGATTCGGTCCCAATCGGGACTATCTAACCTGCATAGAAGGACGGCGGAAGCCTGCCCGACCGGATTGCCTTCCGGGATGTGGCGGCAATCCCCGGACCGAACAAGACCAAGGATGTGTACCATGTATGACGGAACCCACTTCACCTCCGTCCGCAAGAATTCTCCCGCCGCTGGAACCGCGCATCGCGGCCCGGTGATGCCGGAAGATATCCATGCCCTGATCGTCGAGGCCAACCGGATGCGCTCCGCCGTGATCGGCGACGCGATCGCCGCGCTGGTGGCCGGCCCGGTCCTGCGCTACCGCCGGTGGAAGACCACCCGCGTCGCCCTGCGCGAACTGGAATCGCTGGACGACCGCATGCTGGCCGATATCGGCGTCTCGCGCGACCAGGTCCGCACGCTGGCGCTGCGCGCCGCCGGGGTCGAGCAGCCGGCCGAGCAGAAGGGCGTGCTGGCGGCACTCGTCCGCACCCGGATCGCCGAGCCGCTGGCCCGCTGGCGCATGCGCAACCGCACCCGCCGCGAATTGTCGGCGCTGGACAACACGATGCTGCACGACATCGGCATCGAGCGCGGCCAGATCGACGGCATCGCCCGCGCCGTTTCCAACGGCAATCTCGCCGCCGTCGGTGCCCCGGTGCCGGTCGGCCTGGCGCTGGGCTGGATCGACGTGCCGACGCCGGCGAACAGCAACCGCGCGCGTCCGCGGGTCGCCGTCGTCACCGACGCCGCCGACTAGGCCTAGCGCGACCTCTGATTCCCTCCGCGTCGCCCACTCCCCCGGGTGGCGCGGTTCCGGCGACCCTCTCGACCCTGCATTGGGAGGGTCGCCGGCCCCCTCTTCCCGACCGCCCCTCTATTTCCGCCGCATCATCACGGCGCACCACGCGCCGACCACGATGCGGCGCTCCAGCGCCAGGCCCCGCGCGCGATGCGCGGCGATGACGGCCTGGGCCTGGTCGACATAGAACCCCGAGAGGATCGCCCACCCGCCGCGCCGCAGATGGCGCGCCAGCGCCGGCGCCATCGCCACCAGCGGTCGCTGCAGGATGTTGGCCGCCACAAGGTCGAATTGCCGGCCCTTGACCAGCCGGGTGCGGAATCCGTCGGCATGGGCCGCGCGCAACAGCGTGCCGGCGGAATTGATCCGCGCGTTGTCCCGCGCCACCCGCACCGCCTCGGGCGCCAGGTCGATGCCGAGCACCGGCGATCGCCACGGCAGCGCCATCGCCAGCGACAGGATTCCCGTGCCGCAGCCCATGTCGAGGGCGCGCCCTCCGCGCCCCCGGCGCGCCACGCCCCGCCCGCGCGGCCAGCGCTTGCCCAGCGCGTCGAGCGCCAGCAGGCAGCCGCGCGTCGTCTCGTGCTCGCCCGAGCCGAACGCCTCGCCGGCATCGATGCACAGCGCGATCCGGCCCGGCGCCGTCGGCCGGTCATGCGAGGGATGCACCAGGAAGCGGCCGGCGGACAGCGGCTTGAAGCTGCGCCGGTTCTCGGCCAGCCAGTTGACCTGGGGAAGCGCCTCGACCGTCACGGGCGGCTCGGCAATCCCGGCGGCGACGGCGGCCAGCGCCAGCGACATCCCCAGGCGGCCCCGGTCGGGCTCTGGCCCGATCCCCTCGATTTTCCAGTCGCCGCCCGGCGCCGTTTCAAACGCCGACACGGCCGCGGCGAAGCCTTCCAGCGCGTCGGCGAAAGCCTGCGCGGCAGCGGCCGGCACGGTCAGGCGGATAGCGAAGAGCGGGGCCTCGCCGGGCTCAGGCGGTCGCGCGCTGGACAAAGCTGTCCATCACCTTCTTGCGGCCGGCCTTGTCGAACTCGATGTCCAGCTTGTCGCCATCGACGCCCGCCACCGTGCCGTAGCCGAATTTCTGGTGGAACACGCGCGCGCCCGAGGCGAAGCGCGATGTCGGCGTCGCGTCGATCTCCCGCGCCGAGCCTTCGATCAGCGGCGGGTTCGACCGCCCGAAGCCGCGCGGCTGCTGCCAGCGCGGCGGCGAGCGCCAGGTGGGCGCGTCATCCGACGCCGCGCGGCCGAGCTGCCCCGCCGGCGCCAGGCCGGGCGCCCCGTCGAGTTCCACCTCGTCGGCCGGCAGCTCGCCGATGAAGCGCGAGGGCAGGCAGGCGATCCAGGCGTTGAACACCCGGCGGTGCTGGGCGTGGGTGATGATCACCCGCCGGCGCGCGCGCGTGAGCCCCACATAGGCGAGCCGCCGCTCCTCCTCCAGGGCCTTGGCGCCGCCTTCGTCCAGCGTGCGGCGGTTGGGGAACAGCTCCTCCTCCCAGCCCGGCAGGAACACGGTGTCGAATTCCAGTCCCTTGGCGGCGTGAAGCGTCATGATGCTGACCATGTCGCCCTGCGATTCGGTGGTCGCCTCCATCACCAGGCTGACATGCTCGAGGAACCCGGCGAGGGATTCGAACTCCGCCATCGCCGGGATCATTTCCTTCAGGTTGTCGAGCCGCCCCGGCGCCTCGGCCGCCTTGCTCTCGCGCCACATCGCGACATAGCCGGATTCCTCCAGCACCATCTCGGCCAGCTCGGGGTGCGCCATGCGGTCGACCGCGGCGCGCCAGCGGTCGAGGTCGTTGAGGAAGCCGGACAGCGCGCGCCGCGCCGCCGGCTTCAGCTCGTCGGTCTGGGCCAGCTCGCGGCACGCCGTCGTCAGCGACACGCGCTTGGCGCGCGCCAGCGCGTGCGCTGCGCGCAGGGTGGTGTCGCCGATGCCGCGGCGCGGCAGGTTGACGACGCGCTCGAAGGCCAGGTCGTCGTCCGGCTGGTTGACTACGCGCAGATAGGCCATGGCGTCCCGGATTTCCTGGCGCTCGTAGAAGCGCGGGCCGCCGATCACGCGATAGGGCACGCCGAGCGTCATCAGCCGCTCTTCGAATTCGCGGGTCTGGAAGCCCGCGCGGACCAGGATGGCGGTCTGCGCGAGCGGCTGCTTCGCCCGCTGCAGCGCCTCGATCTCCTCGCCGACGAAGCGGGCCTCGTCCTCGCCGTCCCATACCGAGCGCAGGCGGAGCTTCTCGCCCGGCTCGACGTCGCGCGTCTCGGTCCACAAGGTCTTGCCGAGCCGGTCCTGGTTGTGCGCGATCAGCCCCGAGGCGGCGGCGAGAATGCGCGCGGTCGAACGGTAGTTCTGCTCCAGCCGGATCACCTGGGCGCCGGGAAAATCCTGCTCGAACTTCAGGATGTTGCCGACCTCGGCCCCGCGCCAGCCGTAGATCGACTGGTCATCGTCGCCGACGCAGCAGATGTTGCGGTGTCCCTGCGCCAGCAGCCGTAGCCACAAGTACTGCGAGACGTTGGTGTCCTGGTACTCGTCCACCAGGATGTAGCGGAAGCGGCGCTGGTAGTCCTCCAGCACGTCGGGCCGGCTCTTGAACAGCGCGAGGTTCAGCAGTAGCAGATCGCCGAAATCCACCGCGTTCAGCGTGCGCAGGCGCTCCTGGTACTGGCGATAGATGTTGAGCGCCCCGCCATTGGCGACCTCGCTGTCCTCGCCCGCCGTCACCTGCTCGGGCAGGAGGCCGCGGTCCTTCCAGCGCTGGATCACGCCCATCAGCACGCGGGCCGGCCATTTCTTGTCGTCGATATGCTCGGCCGCCATGATCTGCTTCAACAGGCGCACCTGGTCGTCGGCGTCGAGGATGGTGAAGTTGGTGCGCAGGCCCGCCAGCTCGGCATGGCGGCGCAGGATGCGCGTGCCGATCGAATGGAAGGTGCCCAGCCACCAGCCCTCGACCGGCCGGCCGAGCATGACCTCCACGCGGTGCCGCATCTCGTTGGCGGCCTTGTTGGTGAAGGTGACGGCCAGGATCTGCGAGGGCATGGCGCGCGCCGTGGCCAGCAAATGCACCAGCCGCGAGGTCAGCACGCGCGTCTTGCCCGTGCCGGCGCCGGCCAGCACCAGCACCGGCCCGTCCAGCGCCTCGACGGCCTGGAGCTGCACCGGGTTCAGGCCGCTCAGGTGCGGCGTCATGGGTGAAGGAGTCGCGGCCCTAGCCGCGCCGGTTTCAGTCATGGGCGAGATATAGGGCATTTCGCCCCGCGTTTCACCCCGCGGAAATCGCGTCGGTCCATGGCCCGCGGCGAGGCTGGCGGTTCGCGAATGGCAGCCGTCCGCGGGCCGCGCCCCGACCGGCCAAACCGGGCTTTTTCAATGGCCTCTTCCCCGCTAGACTTGTCCCCAGCCGGATTGCAGATTAGAGCCAGGCAATGAGAAAGCCGGTCGTCGGCGTCATCGCCAACGCCTATCGCGTCGAGAACCGATTCAACGTGCAGCTTGCCGGCGAGCGCAATCTCCGCGCGCTGGCCGAGGTCGCCGGCGCGCTGCCGATCATGTTCGCGGGCGCGCCGGACATCACGGACATCGGCGGATTGCTGGATACGGTCGATGGCGTGCTGCTGACCGGCGCGCGCGCCAACGTCCACCCCAAGCACTTCAAGTGCGATCCGCATCCCGCGCACGAGCCCTACGACGAGGCGCGCGACGACGTGGCCCTGGCGGTGACCGAGGCCTGCGTCCAGCGCGGCGTGCCGCTGTTCGGCATCTGCCGCGGCCTGCAGGAGATGAACGTCGCCTTCGGCGGCACGCTGCATCCGGAGATACGCGAGCTGCCCGGCCGCATGAACCATCGCATGCCCCGGCTGGAGAACGGCGAGATCCATCCCGATCCCGCCGTCATCTTCGCCGACCGCCACGACGTGCGCCTGGTGCCGGGCGGCGCCTTCGCGCGCATCCTCGGCTGCGAGACGATCCGGGTGAACTCGCTGCACGGCCAGGGCATCCAGGAACTGGGCGAGCGCGTGGTCGTCGAGGGCGTGGCCGAGGACGGCACGATCGAGGCGATCCGCATCGCCGACGCGCCCGGGTTCGCGCTGGGGGTGCAGTGGCACGCCGAATACGACCCGCAGACCAATCCCGTGAACCGCGCGCTGTTCCAGGCCTTCGGCCAGGCGCTTTCCGCCGGGCGTCGCTAACGCCGGTTCACCGGCCCATCTTCTTGCGCCAAGCGGCGAAGTCGATGCCGGTCTGCTCCTTCGTGGCCGGATAGAGGCCCACGATGGTCTGGCCGTCCTGCACCCGCTCCATCACGAAATCCTCGAAGGCGGTCATCTCGTGCGCCTCCTCGGCGATCTCGTTGGCGAGATGGGCCGGGATCACCACCACCCCCTCGTCGTCGCCCACCAGGATGTCCAGCGGATAGACCGGCACGTCGCCGCAGCCGATCGGCACGTTGAGGTCGACCGCGTGGTGGCGGATCAAGTTGGTCGGCGCGGACGGCCGGCTGTGGAAGGCGGGCATTGCCAGCGCGGCGATGCCCGGCGTGTCGCGGAAGCCGCCGTCGGTCACGATGCCCGCGCCGCCGCGCTTCGCCAGGCGCGCCACCAGGATGCTGCCGGCCGAGGCCGCGCGCGGGTCGCCGCGCGAATCGATCACGAAGACATGGCCTGGCGGACAGGATTCGATGCCCTTGCGCTGGGGGTGCGCGGGGTCCTTGAACACGTCCAGCTTGTCGATGTCCTCGCGCGCGGGGATGTAGCGCATGGTGTAGGCCTCGCCCACCATCTGCGGCCCGCCCGGGTTGATGCGCCGCGGCCCCTGCATGAAGGTGTTGCGCAGGCCCCGCTTGAACAGCGCGGTGGTGATGGTGGCGGCGCTGACATGGCGCAGCTTCTCGCGGTTCTGCGGCGTCAGTGTCGAATCGGTCATGCCTGCCCTCCCCCTCACGGTCTGAATACCAGATAGACCGCGGCGACCAAACAGCCGAACGCCGCCAAATGGTTCCAGCGCAGCGATTCGCCGATGAACAGCACGGCGAAGGCCGAGAACACCACCAGCGTGATCACCTCCTGGATGGTCTTCAACTGCACGACGGTGAACTCGCCGTAGCCCCAGCGATTGCCCGGCACCATCAGGCAGTATTCGAAGAAGGCGATGCCCCAGCTCGCCAGGATTGCCTGCCAAAGCGGCACTTGCGTGAATCGCAGATGGCCGTACCAGGCGAAGGTCATGAACACGTTCGAGGCGGTCAGCAACAGGATGGTCCACATCGGCGGCGGTCTCCGGCTCCGGACGATCGACCGCTTATAGAGCGCGGGGCGGGCCGATCAAATACCCGTGGCCTGGCGACGCCGCGATGGTGCCGCGCGGGCGCCGATGCTAGCATTGCCGGCGGAAGACGACGCAAAGGGGACCAGCTCATGGGCCGGCACGTTCTTCGCCACCTCCCCGCCATCGCCGCGATCCTTGCAGCAGCCGCTTTCCTGGCATCGGCGCTCGCGACGCCGCTGCGCGCCGAGCAGCCGACGATGGACGAGCTGGTCGCCGCCATCGTGAAGGTCAAGACCTTCGTGCCCGCCGACGCGCGCTCGGCCCAGACGCTGGGCGCCGAGCGCGAGGGGACCGGCGTCCTGATCGACGGCAACGGGCTGATCGTCACCATCGGCTACCTGATCCTCGAGGCCGAGCGCGTGGAGCTGACCGGCCGGGACGGCCGCAAGATCCCGGCCGAGATCGTCGGCTACGACTACGAATCGGGCTTCGGCCTGCTGCGCGCGGCGACCAAGATCGCGGCCAAGCCGATCAAGATCGGCGAATCGGCCGAGGTGAAGGTCAAGGACCGGGTGCTGGCGATCAACTATGCCGGCGCCGACGGCGCGCGCCCCGCGCTGGTGGTCGCCCGGCGCGTGTTCGCCGGCTACTGGGAATACATGCTGGAGAACGCGATCTTCACCGCGCCGCCGATCATGGAATGGGGCGGCGCCGCGCTGATCGCCCAGGACGGCAGGCTTGTGGGCATCGGCTCGCTGATCGTCAACGATCCGATGGACGCCGGCAGCAGCAGCATCGGCCCGGGCAACATGTTCATCCCGATCGACGAGCTGAAGCCGATCATGGCCGACCTCCTGACCCAGGGACGCCCGTCGACCGAACCCCGCCCCTGGCTCGGCATCAACTCGGAGGAAGTGCGCGGGCGCCTGTTCATCACCCGCGTTTCGCCCGGCACGCCGGCCGAGAAGGCCGGGCTGAAGCAGGGCGACCTGATCCTGGGCGTGGGTGGTACCCCGGTGAAGACGCTGGCCGAATTCTACCGCGCGCTGTGGGGCAGCGGACCGGCCGGGGTCGACGTGAAGCTCAACATCCTGCAGGGCGTCAGCCCCGGCGAGGTCACGGTCAAGTCGGGCGACCGCTATCGCTGGCTGAAACTCAACCGCAGCTACTGATCCCGCCGCGCGGCGGCCGCGCCGGCCGCGTTCCGGCGCGCGAGATCGATCGACCGGCCCGCCTCGGGCGGCGCCGGCAGATGCGCCTGCCGCGCGCGCAGCCGCGCCAGCGCCTCGGCCGCCTCGGGGGGGATCGGCGCCGACCGGCGCGTGCGCATGTCGACATGCAGCCCCAGGAGCTCGTTGGCGGCCGACAGGAAGCCTTCCTCGGCGTGGTACATGTGGTGGATGAAGCGCAGCCGCTTGGCGTCGAAGTCCAGCAGTTGCGTCGTGAACCGCATGCGATCGCCCAGCCGCATCTCGCGCGCGTAGACCACATGCGTTTCGAGGATGAAGACCGAGCACTCGCTGCGGCGCAGATAGGCTTCGCCCAGGTGGACGTGGTGCAGGAAGCGGTCCGTTGCATGGTCGAACGCAAGCACGTAAAAGGCCAGGTTCATGTGGCCGTTGAAATCGATCCACTCCGGGCGGACCGCCTCCTCGTGCAGACGCAGCAACGCTTCATCGTCCATGGCGGCAACCTAGTCCGCCGCGGCCCGCCCTGTCACGCCGGATGACGGTCCGCGGCCTGTGCGAATGGATTGCCGGCCGCGGCGCGCTGCTGCTGTTCGCGGGCGTGTTCGCCGGCCTCGCCGTGCCGCCCCTCGCCGCGCTCCTCCGGCCCACCGTCCTTCCCGTCACCTTCCTGCTGTTCGTGGCCTCGCTGCTGCGGCTGGACTTGGGCATGATCCTGCACCATGCCCGCCGGCCCGCCCGCGCGGTGCTGATCCTGGCGGCGATCATGGTTGGCGCGCCGCTCGGCTGGGCGGCGCTGTTCAAGCTCGTGCCCGCCCCGCCCAGCCTGGTGCTGTCGATCATCCTGACGACCACGACGACTCCGGTCCTGTCCTCGCCGGCCTTCGCGCTGCTGCTGGGGCTCGAGGCCGAGCTGGCGCTGATCGTCGTGCTGGCGGCGATGCTGCTGATCCCGATCACCATGCCCGCGCTGGCGCTGGCGCTGCTGGGGCTGCAGATCGACCTGTCGACCGCCGAGCTGATGGGCCGGCTGGCCGCCTTCGTCGGCGGCGGGTTCGCGCTCGCCATGGCGCTGCGCCGCCTGATCGGTCCCGCGCGCATCAAGTCCGAGGCGCGCGCCTTCGACGGCGCGATGGTCGTCATCCTGGTGGTCTTCGCGATCGGCGTCATGGACGGCGTGACCGCCCGCCTGCTGGCCGAGCCGGGCTTGGTCATCCTGTTCACCGCCGCCGCCTTCCTGCTCAATGCCGCCCAGCAGATCCTCGGCGCCGCGGTCTTCTGGCTTTCGGGCCGGCGGCTGGCGCTGACCGTCGGCCTGTTGTTCGGCTATCGCAACATGGCGCTGGTGCTGGCGGTGCTGGGCGAGGCCGCGCCGGCCGACTTCGTGCTGTTTGTCGCGGTCGCGCAATTGCCGATGTATATGTATCCGGTCGCGACCCTTCCGCTCTACCGCTGGCTGCTGCGGGGTTGAGATGCAGGATCTCTTCATGCAGGCCGTCGAGGCGTTCCGCGCCGGCATGGTCGAGGAAGGGGCCGATCTGTTCGGCCGCGTGCTCGAGGCGGCGCCGCGCCACGTCGCGGCATTGAACCTGCTGGCGCAGATCAGGCTCAAGCGCGGCAACGCCGATGCGGCGGAGAACCTGCTGGAGCAGGCGCGGACGGCCGCGCCGGGCGAGCCGGACACGCATTTCAACCTGGGCCTGGTGATGCGCGCCAAGGGAAGGCGCGCCGAGGAGATCGCCGCCTACCGCCGGGCGGTGAAGCTGAACCCGCGCCACGCCAACGCCTGGGCCAACCTGGCCGGCGCGCTGTGCGACAGCGGCGAGCCGGCCCAGGCGCTGGAAGCCGCGCAGGCCGGGATAGTCGCCGGCGCGCGCCATCCGATGCTGCTGCACAACCACGGCATGGCGTTGTGGCAGCTCGGGCGGATCGACGAGGCGCTGAAGACGCTGCGGAGCGCCATCGACCTCGCGCCCGACTTCGCGCTCGCGGAAGTCACGCTCGCCTCGTGCCTGCTCAGCCGCGGCAGGGCCGAGGAGGCGATCGCCGGCTACCGCCGGGCGCTGGAGCTCGAGCCGGACAATCCGACCGCGCGCGACGGGCTGGCCGAGGCGTTGCGGCAATCCCTGCCGTTCTGGCACTTCCCGATGCTGGCCGACCAGGCGCGCAACAAGGCCTATCGCCGGGCGATCGAGGCCGCGGTCAAGCCCGGCATGCTGGTGCTGGACATCGGCACGGGCACCGGGCTGCTGGCGATGATGGCGGCGCGGGCCGGCGCGGCCGAGGTCGTGGCCTGCGAGATGGACGAGCGCTTGGCCGGCGTGGCGCGCGAGATCGTCGCGCGCAACGGCTTCGCCGAGCGCATCTGCGTGGTCGCGCGCAAGTCGACCGATCTCGCGATCGGCCGCGACCTGCCGCGCCGCGCCGACCTGATCGTGTCGGAAATCCTCGATTCGGCGCTGATCGGCGAGGGCATGCTGCCGACGATGCGCCATGCGCTGGGCGCGCTGGCCGTCCCGAGCGCGGCGGTCATCCCCGGCTCGGCCACGGTCATGGGCGCGCTGATCAGCGTGCCGCGCCTGCGCCCGGTCAATCCGCTGGCGTCGATCGAGGGCTTCGACCTGTCGCCCTTCGACCGCTTCCGCAACAAGGGCGCCGGCCTGCCGACCGACCTGCGGGGCGAGGAGCACGCGTTCCTCAGCGCGCCGGCGACGATCTTCGACTTCGACTTCACCCGGCCGATCGCCTCGCCGCGCGAGCGCACCGTGCGCCTGACCGCCACCGCGCCCGGCGAGGCCCACGCGCTGGCGCTCTGGTACGAATTGGGGCTCGACGGGACGGTCACCGCCTCGACCGGCGCGGCCGGCGACCTCCGGCACTGGGCGCCGACGCTGTTCTTCCTCGACCGGGACCGCAGCCTCGCGCCGGGCGAGGACGTCGCCGTGACGATCGGTCACGACGACGGCGGCTGGTGGTTCAGCCTGGCGAAGGCCGCGCCGGGCGGCTAGCGCCGGCCCCTGGCGCTCTTGGCCCTGGCCTTGCGCTTCACCTTGACCTTGCGCTTCGCCTTGACCTTGCGCTTCGTCTTGGTGACGGGGCGGCGCGCGGCGGCGCGGCGCGGGCGCGCCGGCTTGTCGGCGATCACCGCGTCGATGTCGATCTCCATCAGATACTCGGGCTTGGCGAGGCCCTTGACGATCAGGCCGGTCGAGACCGGGTAGACCCCCTTCAGCCAGCGGCCCACCACGCCATAGACCGGCTCGCGGTACTCGCGCTCGGTGATGTAGATCGTGATCTTGCAGACATCCGCGAGCGACGCCCCCGCCTCCTCCAGCAGGATCTTGGCGCATTTCATCGCGTTCTCGGCCTGCGCCGCCGGATCGCCGACGCCGACGATGCGCCCGTCCAGGTCCATCGCCGTCTGCCCGCGCAGGAAGAGGTGGTTGCCGGCGCGCACGACCATGCTGAGGTCGTTGTCCAGCTTCTGCTCGGGATAGGCGTCGCGGGTGTTGAACTTTCTCAGGCGGGCGTGGGGCATGGATTGCTGGTCCGTGTTTCTCATCCTTCGAGACGGCCCCCTCGGGGCCTCCTCGGGATGACGCGAGGATAGGCACAAAGCCACAAACCGTCGCGTCACCCAGAGGAGCCGACGAAGTCGGCGTCTCGAAGGGCGACGCGACGCCGCAGCCTAGCTCTTCATCACTCTGTCGCTCAATCCCGCCGCCTTCTTGACGAATTCCAGCGGCTTCTTCCAGTCGAAATTGCGGTAGACGGCGTTGAGATGCGCGAAGGGCGGGGACTGCGCGAACAGTTCGAAGGTCACGCGGTGCCCGGCATAATCCGAATTGATCAGGTCGCGCGCGAAGGCCAGCAGCCTGCGCCGGTCCTCGGCCTCCCAGTTCTCGTTGACCGTGTAGAACTTCTTCAGCCACTTGCCGGCCTCGGCCTCGGCGAACATCGACGAGTCGGGCGTGACGCAGATCTGCCCGCCGCAGAGTTCGCGCGCGAGGTGCATCATCGCCGGCAGGCGCGAGCAGGCCTGCACCCGGCCGGTGTAGAGCAGCGACTGGTTGGGCATCAGCAGCCCGCCCGGGCTCTTCTCGGCGGTGGCGATGGCCGCCGTCAGGTGGGCATTGATGGTCTCGCGGTAGCAGGCGAGCTCGGCCAGCTTCTCCTGCACGGCCTGCTGCTTCTCCAGGCCCGTCTGCCGCGCGTTGTGCAGCGCCGCGCCGATCAGCATGTCGGCCACGAAGATGATCCGCTGCACGAACGGAAACGCGCTGTAGCGGTGCAGGCACGAGCGGATATAGGCCGCCGCCTTGGTGTGGCGGTAGAACAGCACGTTCTCCCACGGCACCAGCACGTCGTCGAACACCAGCAGCGTGTCGACCTCGTCGAACTTGTTCGCCAGCGGATAGTCGATCGCCGGCGCGCGCCCCGCGAAGCCGGTGCGGCAGATGTGCTTGAGGCCGGAGACGCCCATCTCGCAGATGAAGCCCACGGCATAGTCCGACAGTTTGTCGTCGCCCCAGTTGGCGATGGTCGGCTTCACGAAGGCCTGGTTGGCGTAGGCAGCGGCGGTTTCGTACTTGGCGCCGCGCACCACGATGCCCTTGTCGGTCTCCTTCACGACATGCAGCAGCATGTCGGGATCCTGGTCCTGCGGGCGCTTCGAGCGGTCGCCCTTGGGATCGGTGTTGGCGGAGACGTGGAACACGTCGTTGCGGATCGCCTTGTTGATGTGGTGCTCGATGTTCTTGGCGAATTGCGGGTCGACCTCGTTCAGCACGTCGCGCCCGTCGTAGAGCGACCACATCTCGCCGATCGTCTCGTCGCCCACGCGGATCACCACGCCGCCGATGTCGTTCATGACCGCGTCGACCGCGCGGCGCTTGGCGTGCCAGTCGTCCTGGGTGAAGGGCAGCTTGTGCGCGGTGCAGTTCGGCTCGTTGGTGCCGGAGTCGACATAGGACATGATGTCCCGGTACTTCGGCTCGTGCGCCATGTCGTACATGCGCGCGCGGATGTCGACGATCGGCTTGAAGGCGGGATGGCTGGTGACGTCCTTCACCTTCTCGCCGTTGATCCACACCTGCCGCCCGTCGCGGATCGACTCGCGGTAGTCCTGTCCGGTCCTCAGCATGTCCCTGGGCTCCCCTGGCGTGTCAGCAGGCCGCGCCGAGCGCGCGATAGCTCTGGTTGGCGTAGACGAGCGGCGCATCGGCGGCGGCATCGGCGCGCGTGGCGACCACCCGGCCGATCACGACGATATGCGAGCCCACGGCCACGGTCTCGGCGACCTGGCAGTCGAAGGCGGCGGGCGCGTCGGCCAGCACCGGCGCGCCGGTCCGCAGGCGCCCCCACAGGCCGCAGGCGAACTTGCTGCCGATCTCCGTGCGCACCCGCCCGGCGAAGACTTCCGAGACCTGGCGGTGGTCGGCGCCCAGCAGGCTGACCGAGAACACGCGGTTGGCCTGGATCGCCTGGGCGACCGGGCTCTTCTGGTGCACGCAAACCAGCAGGGTCGGCGGATCGGCCGACACCGAGCTCATCGCGCTGACGGTGCAGCCATGCCGGCCCCCCGCGCCGTCGGTGGCGACCACGGTCACGCCGGTGGCGGCGCGCCGCATCGCCGTCACGAAGGCCTCGCGTTCGAGGGTGAGCTCGTTTGCCATCGTCGTCATACCCCTTCTAGCCGGTCTGTCCGCCGCAGCGTCGCCAGCTTTGCAGTTGAAGGCAGCTTGCCGGCGGCCAGAGGATTTGTAAAATATCTTCATCTGGGCTTTTGCATCAGAAAAACCGATGGACTTCACCCTCAAGCAGCTCGCCTATTTCGCCGCCGCCGCCGAGGCCGGCAACGTCAGCGCCGCCGCCCAGCGGCTGAACGTGTCGCAGCCCTCGATCTCGGCGGCAATCGCGGCGCTGGAGCGCGGCTTCGGGGTGACGCTGTTCCAGCGCCGGCACGCCCGCGGCGTCGATTTGACTCCGGCCGGCCAGCGCCTGTTCGCCGAGGCCCGCGCGCTCCTGGCCCACGCCCAGGAGTTCCAGACCGCCGCGCGCGGCGAGGGCGACGCGCTGGCCGGGCCGCTGGAGCTGGGCTGCTTCGTGACCCTGGCGCCGTTCTTCCTGCCGGCTTTGCTGAGCGGCTTCGCCGCCGCCCGTCCCGGCATCCAGGTCCGCCCGCGCGAGGGCGACCACGCCAGCCTGTGCCGCGGCCTGCTGTCGGGCGCGTTCGACCTGGCCCTGCTCTACGACCTGGGCTTCGAGGAGGGCATCGCGGCCGAGCCGGTCGGCCAGGTGCCGCTGCGCGCCGTGCTGCCGGCCGACCATCGGCTGGCGAAGCACCGCTACGTGCCGCTGGCCGCGCTGGCGCCCGAGCCCTTCATCCTGCTCGACCTGCCGCAGAGCGCGGACTACTTCCTGGCCCTGTTCCGCGCCCGCGGGCTGGAGCCCAACATCCGCCACCGCACCCCCAGCTTCGAGCTGGCGCGCGGGCTGGTCGCGGGCGGGCACGGGTATTCGCTCTTGAACCTGGCGCCGGCGCACGACCGCACCTATGACGGCGGGCGGGTCGCGGTCCGGCCGCTCGACGAGACCGTGCCGCCGCTGAAGATCGTGGTCGCCCGCGCCGCCCAGGCCCGCCCGACGCGGCGCGCGCTGGCCTTCCGCGGCCACGCGATGGTGTTCTTCGACGGCAAGACGCTGTAGCGGGCCTTCCCTTCCCGCCCGGTTCCGGGCTATCGAATGACGCTTCCGTGACAGGGGGAGTTTCATGGATCCAAGGCAGGTCAAGACCGCCGCCGACGCCCGCAAGATCGTCGAGGAGCGCAAGCTGAGCCACGTCAAGGTGGGCGTGGTGGACGCCGACGGCATCGTGCGCGGCAAATACATGGCCAAGGAGAAATTCTTCTCGGCGCTCGACGGCGGGTTCGGGTTCTGCGACGTGGTGCTGGGCTGGGACTCGAACGACCAGCTCGTCGACGGCCTCAGCTATACGGGCTGGCACACCGCCTATCCCGACGCGATGGCGCGCATCCTGCCCCAGTCCTGCCGCGAGGTGCCGACCGAGGGCAACGGCATGGTCATGTTCCTCGGCGAGTTCGACGGGCGCGCGGAGGAGGTCTGCCCGCGCGCGGTCCTGCGGCGCGTGCTGAAGCGCGCCAAGGACATGGGCTTCTCGGTCTACTCGGCGTTCGAGTACGAGTTCTTCGTGTTCGACGAGACGCCGCATTCCGTGCGCGAGAAGAACTACCGCGACCTGAAGCCGATCACGCCCGGCTTCTTCGGCTACTCGGCGCTGCGCAGCTCGGTGCACGCCG
>JADLEG010000304.1 GCA_020846275.1 Alphaproteobacteria bacterium | reverse complement strand
AGGAGATCACGTCGGGCCTGATCGCGATCGGCGGGCGCGTGGTCAACCAGCTTCCGCCCAAGGACCGCGACATCGCGATGGTGTTCCAGAACTACGCGCTCTACCAGCACATGAGCGTGCGCGACAATCTGGCCTTCGGCCTGCGCAACCGCAAGCTGCCGGAGTCCGAGATCGACAAGCAGATCGCCTACGCGGTCAAGATGCTGGGGATCGAGCCCCTGCTCGACCGCCGTCCGCGCCAGCTCTCGGGCGGCCAGCAGCAGCGCGTCGCGCTGGGCCGCTGCCTGGTGCGCAATCCCAAGGTGTTCCTGTTCGACGAGCCGCTGTCGAACCTGGACGCCCAGCTCCGCGGCCAGATGCGGCTGGAGCTGAAGGAACTGCGCAAGCGCGTGCCCACCACCTCGATCTACGTCACCCATGACCAGGTCGAGGCAATGACGCTGGGCGACCGCATCGTGGTGATGAAGGACGGGCTGGTGCAGCAGGTCGGCACGCCGCTCGAGCTGTATCGCCGGCCGACCAACCGCTTCGTGGCCGGCTTCATCGGGTCGCCCGCGATGAACTTCATCGACGTCGCCGTGGCCGCGAGCGAAACCGACGCGACGGCCAGCGCCCCGGGCCTGTCGCTTCGCTTCACCGGCGAGAAGGCCGCGCAGTTGCGCAAGCACGGCGCGCGCGACGTGGTGATCGGCGTCCGCCCGCAGCACCTGGCGCTGGGCGACGGCGGCAATGGCATGCTGCGGTTCCAGGCCACGCTGTCCACCTCCGAGCAGCTCGGCGACCAGCAATTGCTCGACGCGCGCGTGGGCGACACGCCGATCCGCGTCGCCGGGGTCGACCCGTCGCTAAACCTGGCCGACGGCACGCCGCTGGCGCTGGCGGTCGTCCCCGACAACATCCACCTGTTCGACAAGGCGAGCGGAAACGTCCTGCAATGACCGATCAGCAGCCTCCAAAGCGCGACGGCGTACTCGCCGGCATGCGGGTCTTGAGCTTCTGCCACTACCTGCAAGGTCCCGCCTGCACCCAGTACCTGACCGACATGGGCGCCGACGTCGTGAAGATCGAGCCCGGCAAGGGCGGCTTCGAGCGCCACTGGGCCGGCGCCGACCGCGTGAAGATCGACGGCGTCAGCGCCTTCTACATCGTCGCCAACCGGGGTTCGCGCAGCCTGGCGCTGGACCTGAAGCATCCCGACAGCAAGGCGGTGATCCACGCGCTGATCGCCCGCAGCCATGTCGTCGTGGAGAATTTCCGGCCCGGCGTGCTCGACCGGCTGGGCTACGGCTACGAGCAGGTCAAGGCGATGAAGCCCGACATCATCTACGCCTCGGCCAGCGGCTTCGGCGGCGACGGTCCCTACAAGGACCGGCCCGGCCAGGACCTGCTGATCCAGTCGATGAGCGGCCTGGTGCATGCCACGGGCGTGCCGTCGCGCGCGCCGACCCCCGCGGGCTGCGCGATCGCCGACCAGCACGGCGGCGCGCTGCTGGCGCTGGGCATCGCCGGCGCCTACGCCAAGCTGCTCGCGGGCGGTGGCGGCACGCGGGTCGAAACCAGCCTGCTGGCGGCCGGCATCGATTTGCAGGGCGAGGCCCTTACGACCTATTTCGCCGCCGGGCGCGGCCCCGGGGTGTTCGAGCGCGATGCGCATCTCGGCACTTGGTTCCACTCCTCGCCCTACGGCGTCTACCGGATGGCCTGCGGCCAGCATGTCGCGCTGTCGATGAACGAGCCGGCCAAGCTGGCCCGCGCGCTGGATAGCCCGGCGATCGCGGCGCTTGCCGGCATCAACGCCTACGAAGAGCGCGACCGGCTTGCCGTGGCGGTGGCCGAGGCGCTGGCCGGCAAGCGGTTCGACGCGATCGTCGCCCCGTTCGACCGCGAGGGCATCTGGTATGCCCGTGTCGACGACTACGAGGCGCTGCGGCGCAATCCCCAGGTCGTGCACCACCAGCTCTTGCGCGAAATCCCGGCCGGCACGGCCAAGGCCGTCGTCGTCAGCCATCCGCTGCGCTACAACGGCGAAGCTACGGCCTCGGCCGAATTCGCCGCCGCGCCCGGCGAACACACGCGCGAGGTGCTGGCCGAGCTCGGCATCGCCGCGGCCGAAATCGACCGCCTGCTCGGCTGCGGCGCCGCCCACGCGCCCGCCGGGCGTTCCTGAACCAGAGGAGATCACCATGAGCAACTTCCACGTCAGCATCGGCGACAGCGTCAAGTTCGCCAAGACCGTCGGCGAAAGCGACATCTACCTGTTCGCCGGCATCACCGGTGACCTGTCGGGCAACCACGTCAACGACGAGTACATGGCGAAGTCGAAATACGGCCGTCGCATCGCCCACGGCGCGCTGATGATCGGCTTCATGTCAACCTGCTCGACCCTGATGATCGACAAGAGCCTGGCGAAGTCCGGCCCGATCGACGAGACGCCGGTATCGCTGGGCTACGACAAGATCCGATTCCTGGGCCCGGTCTACATCAACGATACCGTCACCCTCACCTACACGATCCAGGAGGTAGACCCGGTCAAGCGCCAGTCGCGCTCGAACGTCGAGGTCAAGAACCAGAACGGCGAGCTGGTGGCCGTGGGAACGCACATCCTGCGCTGGGTCAAGAATCCGTCCGTCGCCAAGGCGGCGGCCGAATAGGCGCGAGGCCATGGCGAAGATCGCCGCGGTATCGAGCGCGACCGTCAGGGTGCCGCTCGACAACGTCACCTCTTTCGCCACCCGCACCGTCGCCGCGCGCGACTATGCGCTGGTCCGGGTGCGAACGGATGACGGGGTCGAGGGCATCGGCTTCTGCTACGGCGGCAGCCGCGCCGGGCACCTGGTCACGCTGGCGGTGCGCGAGCTGCTGGCGCCGCTCCTGGTCGGCCAGGATCCCTACCAGGTCGAGGGCCTGTGGCAGCGCATGTACCAGGAAAGCTTGCTGCAGGGCCGCGTCGGCGCGGTGATGCGGGCGATCAGCATCCTGGATACCGCGATCTGGGACCGCAACGCGCGCGCCGCCAAGCTGCCGCTCTACAAGTATCTCGGTGCCACGCATCTGGGCTCGGTGCCGGCCTACGCCAGCGGCGGCTACTATCTCGACGGCAAGACGCCGGAGAAGCTGGGCGAGGAAATGGCGGGCTACGTCGCCAAGGGCTTCAAGGCCGTCAAGATGAAGGTCGGCCGCCTGGCCGATCCCGCCGCCGAGGAGGCGCGCATCAAGGCCGCGCGCAAGGCGATCGGCCCCGATGTCATCCTGATGCTCGACGCCAACAACGCCTGGTCGGACCTGCCGACCGCGTTGCGCTTCATCCGCCGGTACGAGCCCTACGATCCCTACTGGATCGAGGAGCCGTTCGGCCCCGACGACATCGAGAACCACGCACGCCTGGCCGAGCGCACGAAAGTGATCGTCGCCACCGGCGAGATCGAGGCCGGGCGCTGGCGCTTCGCCGAGCTGCTGCGCCAGCGCGCGGCGCAAATCCTGCAGACCGACGCTTGCGTCTGCGGCGGCATCAGCGAGTTCCGCCGCATCGCCGCCACCGCCGACAGCTTCGGCGTCACGCTGTGCCCGCACTGGTTCCACGATCTGCACGTGCATCTGGTCGCGGCGATCCCCAACTGCCGCTATGTCGAATTCTTCCCCGACGACCAGGTGCTGAACTTCCGCCGCCTGGTCGACCGCCAGCTCGAGACCAAGGACGGCAATGTCGTGCTGCCCGACGGCCCGGGGCTGGGCTTCGACTTCGACGCCAAGGCCGTCCAGCGCTACGCGCACGAAGGCTGGATCGAGACGCGCTGAGCAGCCGGCGCTATTTGAGCCGCATCAGCCCGAGCGACGCGACGAGCGGCAGCACGCCCGCTGCGATGAAGGCCGCCGAATAGTGTCCCGTGGTCTGCACCGCCAACGCGAAAGCGATCGGCCCGCAGACATAGCCGAGGAACGTGAGGAAGGTGGAGCCCGCCGTCGCCTCGGCGATCTTGCCTTTCGGCGCGTGCGCGGCGACTTCCGACAGATAGACCCCGTTCCAGCTTCCCACGGCCAGTCCCGACAGGGCCGAAACCACCATCATCGCCGACCTCGGCCAGTTGGGCGCGATCATCGCCGTCGCCCACATCAGCGCCCCCGAGCCGATGCCCAGCAGCATCAGCATGCGCAGGCCCGAGCCCAGCCGGTCGGCCGCCCAGCCGGTGAAGACGCGCCCGCCGATGCTGACGGCCTGGGTGACCGCGAACAGGCTGCCGGCCAGCGCCAGGGACAGGCCCGATTCGACATTGAGGAACGTGACCTGGAACGAAAACAGGCAGCCCTGCGCGATGGCGAACGAGAACCCGACCATGCTGAGGCGGATCAGCGCGGGCGTCGCCAGCACGGCGCGGAACGGCTCCAGCACGTTCGCCGGCGACAGCAGCGTCGCTGCGGAAAGGCGCAGGTCGCGGTTGCGGTCGGCATCCATCGTGGCCCGCGTGGGCTGCACGACCAGGGCGGGCAGACCCGTCAGGGCCGCGACCAGCAGAAGCGCGACGCGCCAGTCGTACCACGCGATGAACAAGGGCATGACCAGACCGGCGATCACCCCGCCCACCGGCACGCCGGCCTGCTTGACCGAGAAGATCACGGCGCGATGCTGCTTGGGCGCGTAGCGCGCCAGGATCTCGCTGCCCGCGGGCGGCGACGGGCCATAGCCGAGCCCGATCAGCAGCGCCGACAGCATCATCATCGGCCAGGTGCCGAAGCCGGCCACCGCGATGCCGATCGTGGCCGAAAGCGCGCCAAGCTGCAGCGACCGCACCGGGCCGAGCCGCTGCAGGATCGGCGCGCCGCAGATCAGGAACAGCATCGTGCCGACGGTGTTGATCGCGGCCAGGATGCCGATCTGCTCGGGCGTCACGCCGGCGACCTCCGTCAGCACCGGCCCGAACACGGCGATGCCGCGGGCCGCGAAGGCCGATTGGGCTTGCATCACCATGGTGATGACCAGCGGCCAGAACCACGGCGCCGCGGTCATGGGCTCAGGTCACCCACTGGAACCCGTCGACCTTGAAGTCCTGGCCGGTGATGAAATTGGGCTCGGCCGTCGCCAGGAACACGACGAGTTGCGCCACGTCCTGGGGCGTGCCCAGCCGGCCGAGCGCGATGCCCTTCTTCAGCTCCGGCTCGCGCGACTGGGTCAGCGTATTGCCCAGCTCGGTCTTGATCACGCCGGGGCAGATCGCGTTGATCGTGATGCTCGGCGCCAGCTCCTTCGCCAGCGCGCGGGTCATGCCGAGGATGCCGGCCTTGGCCGCGGCATAGGCGAACTTGCTGACCGCGCTGGTGACGCCGCCGGTATAGGCGTTGAGCGACGACATGCTGGCGATGCGCCCGCCGCCCTGGGCCAGCATCACCGGCACCGCCGCCTGGATATAGTTGAAGCAGCTCTTCAGGTTGATCGCGATGGTGCGGTCGAACTCCTCCTCGCTGATCTCGACCAGGGGCTTCGGCATCGACCTGCCGGCATTATTCAGCAGGAAGTCGACCCGGCCCCGCTCCTTCGCCACCGCGCCCACCACCTCGCGCGCGTGGCCATGGTCCGAGACGTCCGCCTGGTAGGAATGGGCACGGCGGCCCAGCGCACGGATTTCTCCACAGGTGCGCTCCATCTCCGGCGCCAGCAGGTCGACCAGGGCGATATCGAAGCCCTTGGCCGCCAGGGCCAGCGCGCAGCCCCGCCCGATGCCCCGGGCGCCGCCGGTGACAATCGCCACTTTTGTATCGGATTCCGCCATATTGCCCCCTCGCCCGGCACTCTCGGCCGGTCCGCCATGTTCCGTCAACGCTTGACCTTGCATTCCCCCTGCCCGAGTTTAGCCGGTCTGAAACAAAGGCATGGCAGGCACCGTGAACGGAAAATCGGCCCGGCTGGGCGTCGATATCGGCGGCACATTCACCGACGTGGCGCTGGAAACGGACAAGGGCTGGTTCACCACCAAGGTGCTGACCACGCCGCGCGCGCCGCAGCAGGGCGTGATCCAGGCGATCGAGATCGT
>JADLEG010000303.1 GCA_020846275.1 Alphaproteobacteria bacterium | reverse complement strand
GTGTCCCGGCCTGCGCGAAACTCGTCAAACGCCCGATCGGCGCCGGCTCTCGTGCAATTCGTCAAGTGCTCAGCCGGACAGCCGTGGGACAAGCCCGGGCATGACGATGCCAGGGGCCTGTGGGTGCGGAGTGCGAGGCCGAACGGCGCAATCAGATCACCACCCGCGCGCCGGCGTTCAGCAGGGCGCGGGCGAGGCTGAGCGCCGCCAGCATCGAGGTCCTGGCGTTGCCGGCCATCGGCTTGCCCAGGATCGTCATCTCCGAGCGGCCGAACGCGCCCTCGGACACGATGCGGTGCTCGTTGCCGCCCACGGAAGGGTCGGCGGACAGCACCACGTCGGTCGCGTCGAGCCCGATCCCGGCAAGGCCGATCGCGGCGGCGACGGTGGCGTTTTGCGGCTAGTCGCGCGCGGCCTGGCGCGCCTTGCCGCGATAGAACACCGTCGCTTCCCTGACGCTGTCGAGGTCGATGGCCTTCTCCGCCGGCGTGCCTTTCCAGGCGGCGGGTTTCTTGCGCGCGGTGTAGGTGACGCGGTCGAGCCCGGCCAGCCGCGCGGCGGCCAGCACGTCGAGCCCGCCCACCGCCCCGGCCGGCAGGGTGATGCGCGCGTCCGATCTCTCGGCGGCCTTGCGCAGGCGCTGCTCCAGCGCAGCGTCGGCCAGCGCGCCGATCGCGATCACCACCAGGTCGGCGCCGCGTTCCAGCACCTGGGCGCCGTGTTCGCGCACGCCACCGTGTCCCGCGCATTCGCCGATCACGTCGGGCGCCGCCGCGACCAGCGCCTCGGCATCGCTCACGACCGCGACCCCTTTCGGCACGATCGCGCGCGTCTCGTCCACTCGTTGCGGCCGCACCAGCACGGCGCCCAGGCTGATGCCGTTGGCCGCGCCCTCGCGCCCGAGGACCTCGATCACCGCCCGGCCGATGCCGCCGCAGCCGATCAAGCCGACCCGCTTCACGGCACCCATCTCAGGCAACGGCCAGCCTGGCGATCGCGGCCTCGTTCCAGCGCATGCCGTGGCCGGGCCGGTCCGGCACGAGGATATGGCCCTTCTCGACCTTGTAGGGCTCCTCGAGCACCGGATCGGCCCAGTCGACCCACTCCAGGTAGTGCGCGGTCGGCGTGGCGGTCATCATGTGGGCGCTGATCTCGGGGAAGAGATGCGTCGACATCGGCACGCCATGCGCCTCGGCCAGGGCGGCGCAGCGCATCCAGGCGGTGATGCCGCCGATCTTGGTGGCATCCGGCATCACGTAGTCGCAGGCGCCGGCCGCGATCGCCTTGGCCATGTCCGACGCGGCCCAGAAATTCTCGCCGATCTGCACGGCGGTCTTCAGGTCGCGGGCGATCCTGGCGTTGCCGTCGTAGTCGTCGGCGCGCGTCGGCTCCTCGATCCAGTAGAGGCCCTCGCCGTCCAGCGCGTGGCCGCGGCGGATCGCCTCGGGAACGGAGAGCGCCTGGTTGTAGTCGCTCATGACGGTGGTGCCGGCCGGCACCGCGCGCCTGACCGCGCGCGCGACCGCCACGTCCTCCTCCAGGGTCGGATAGCCGAGCCGGAGCTTGATGGCGGTGAAGCCGAATTCCAGCAGCTCGACCGCCTCGGCGGCCGTGCGATCCGCCCCGGCAAGGCCGAGGCCGGTGCTGTTGTAGGCCGGGACCGGCTTGGGCGTGCCGCCCAGGAGCCGCGCCAGCGGCAGGTCCGCCGCCTTGCCCAGCGCGTCCCAGCAGGCCATGTCGATCCCCGCGATGGCCAGCGTCACCAGCCCGGTGCCGTTCAGCAGCATGAAGCGCTTGCGCAGATGCTGCTCGATCGCCGACGGCGCGACCCCCATGCCCTTGATCAGGTCGATTGTGTTCTCGATCAGCAACGCCAGCGGCTTCAGCGCCGCGAGGCTGGGCAGGAACACGTAGCTGATGCCGGTCACGCCCTGGTCGGTCTCGAGGTCGATCAGCACCAGCGGCGCCTTGGTTACGCCGCCGCTGGCCGTGGTCAGCAGCCGGCGCATCGGCACGGTCACGGCGCGCGCGCGCAGCGCGCGGATCGTCAGCGAGGCGGGGGGCATGGCACGCGTCCCTCGGCAGTCAGCGGGGCCGCGATCATAGCCGCGGGCGGCACCGCGCGCATCTCGGGCGGATGTCCCGCCGAATGGCTTGGTGGCCGGGCTACTGGCCGGCGTAGGGATTGTCGGGCGTCACCAGCGCCAGCGCGACGGCGCGCGGCGTCTCGACCATGCTCCGGACGGCCGGGATCATCGGCACGACGAGCTGGACCAGCGTGACCACGATCGCGCCCACGACGACGTCGCGCAGCAGCTGCTTGCGGCGTTCGGCGCGACGGTCGTGGATGAAGATGCGGCGCTGCATGGTCGTCCTGACCATGATTGTTCCCAGCCCGCAGCCTATGGTTAACCGGTTGATTTTTCGTTAATTGCGGTGAGTCACGCCGCATATTTTTTGCCGGTGGGCTGAGCACTTTGCTGATGCCGCCCGCCGAATACCTCGGTTGAATTGTCTAGTTGAGATTGCACTTCCACCAGAGCCCACGTCAAAATACTCACATGACGAGTCTCGAACCTCCTACTCCGGACGCGCTTCTTGGAACTATTGAATCATGCATCCAGAATGGCGAGAGGCTTCTGGAGGAAACTTATGATCTTGAGTTTCGGACACCATCTTCGTCCCGCTTCTTTCTTACAATGATCGCCCAGGAAGAATTCGCAAAAGCATTTATTCTGTTTCTGGTAAAAGAGGACATCGTTCCTCTTACGCGACCTGTGCTACGCGCCATGAATGACCATGTCTGTAAACAGCTCGTTGGTATGATCATGGACTACATGATTATGCACTGGGATGACATTGAGCAACTAAATGCCGCGATGAGGAGGGAATACGATTTGGGCGGCAGACTACCCCACGATATTGGCAGCGCGATGGAACTTCTGCGCTATGAGAAAATTGGGAGATGGGAGGCCAACAACTGGGTTTGGTCTGAAGATCCAAATTACGCCGTGTCGGCACTACAGATTTTCAAAGGCAAGAAAGACCGTCGCAAACAAGACGCGCTATACGTCCGAATTGGTCGGGATGGTCGGGTCAGGAGTACGCCCCAATCTATCAGCGAGACTGAGACAGCCAGCGAATTGGAGCGCGCCGGGCGATATAAGCACTTTGTGAGGTCTGTGCTGGGTGGTGAAACAGCGTCATCCCGCTATGACAAAGCAATTGCTGCACTAACGGCATTGTTTACGCAACAAGATTGACCCTGTTTCTTTGTCCCCAGGACAACCGTCCCGTCATCTCACACCACTAGCGCCATCCCCCCGCCCGCCGGGTCGGCGCCGCCGGTCACCTTGTCGCCGTCGATCATGATCGCGTGGACGCGCGCCACGGTGAAGCTCTGGCTGCTGCGCGCGGTCTTGTAGCCCATCTGGGCGAGCGCCTCGCAGGTATAGGTGGGGATGCGGGCGCCGACGTCGATCACGTCGCTGGTGGCCGAGACGCGCTGGGCCGAGACGGCCTCCACCACGCTCATGCCGTGGTCGATGACGTTGACGATCACCTGGGCGATCGCCATCGGGATGTTCGAGCCGCCCGGCGCGCCGAGGATCAGGTGCGGCTTGTCGCCGCGGAACACGATCGTCGGCGTCATCGAGCTGACGCGGCGCTTGTGCGGCGCCAGCGACTGGGTGCGGCCGGGGCGCGGGTCGTAGCTGCCGAGCTGGCCGTTGTACATGAAGCCGAGGCCCGGGGTGACCACGCCGGACTGCATGCCGTTGGTGTGGGTCAGCGCGACCGCCATGCCGTCGCGGTCGAGCGCCGTCAGGTGCGTTGTATCGGCGGCCTCCTTCGCCACGGCGCGCTGCACGTGCGCCCGGTCGCCGCGCTTGATGGCGTCGGCATCGGCCTTCGCCGCCGTCCGGCCGATGATGTCGTCGAGCCGCGTGGGCGCCAGGCGCGGGTCGGTGATCACCTCGTCCTTCAGCGCCTGGGCGCGCTTCATCGCCTCCGCCAGCACGCGGATGTAGTCGGGCGAATTGTGGCCCAGCGCCTTGAGGTCGAACTGCTCCAGCGTATGCAGCATGCGCAGCACGATCGCGCCGCTGTTGGGCGGCGGCGTCACGGCGATGCGGTGGCCGCGATACTCGCCCCAGACCGGCTGCTCGACCTCGATCCTGTAGTTCGCCAGGTCCGCCGCGCCGAGGAACCCGTCGTTCTTCCTGAAATCGGCGCTGATCGCCTCGGCGATGCGGCCCTTGTAGAAGGCGTCCGGGCCGTTGGCGGCGATCTCCGCCAGCGTCTTCGCCAGATCCGGGTTCTTGACCAGCGAGCCCGGACGACGCTGGGCGCCGTCCGCCTCGTAGAACAGCCGCGCGCAGTCCGGCGTGAAGCGCAGCTTTTCGTTGGTCGGCATGCGCCCCAGGCTGTCGTCGGCCATGCGGTAGGTGAACTCGAAATTCTGCACGCGGTACCCGTCGGTCGCCATGCGGATCGCCGGGGCCAGCACGTCCTTCCACGGCAGCCGGCCGAACTTCTGGTGCGCGTAGTGGAAGCCGCGCACCGAGCCGGGCACGGCGACCGACTTGTGGCCGACCTCGTTGATCTTTCCCTTCAGCACGAAGCCGAACCCGTCGCGGGTCTCGTACTCCAGCAGGTCTTCCCACATGCCCTCGCGCACCGCGCCCGGCGCCTGGGCCAGGAAGGTGATCGATTCGTGCGCGCCGCGCGCCGGGGCGTAGACCTGCATCACGCCATAGCCGCCGATGCCGCACATCATCTGGTCGAGCACGCCCTGCGCGAAGCCGGTGGCGATCGCCGCGTCGACCGCGTTGCCACCGGCCATGTAGATGCGCGCCCCGACCTCGACGGCGTCGGGTTGCTGTCCGACGATCATGTTGCCGGCCATGCGGATTCTCCCTTGCTTGGCGCGGCCGGCCTGGCGCCGGCCCGGATCAGCTCTTCTCGGTTCGCTCGTAGATCGGCTTGAAGGCCTCGGTCGCCTTCTTCAGTTCGGTCGCGGGATCGCCGTCCGCCAGCATGTTGGTGAGCGCGATGCCGAACACGTCGCGGAACTCGTTGGCGGCGACGATGTCCGGCAGGACAGGGTAGGCGATCTTGGTCGAGGCGATCACCGCATCCAGCCACTCGGCGGGTGCTTCCGGCGTCTGCGCCTTGCGCGCCGCCTCGTAGGGCGAGACGCGGCCCGACGCGCCGTGGCCGCCCACGACCTGACGGGTCTGGATCTGCTTGCCGGACGCCCATTGCACCCAGTACCAGGCGGGCCCGACCTTCTTCGTGACGGCGGCGATGCCGACGCCGCTGGCGAACACCGGCCCGCGATGCGCTTTCGGCCCGGCCGGCATCACGGCAAAGCCCGCCTTGTCCGCCACGCGCGACTTCTTCGGGTCGGCGACCGGCGCGCCGACCGTGGCGGTGTCGATCCACAGCGCGGCGCGGCCCTGCATGAAGTTGGCCTGGCATTCGTACCAGTTGAACCCGGCGACGCCGGGGGGCCCGCAATCCTTCACCAGCTTGCGATAGAGCTCGGCCGCTGCGACTGCCTCGGGCCCGTCGGTGTTGAACTTTCCGTCCGCCGTCACCGCGTCGACGCCCATGCCGAGCATGAAGCCGGTCCACAGCGGCGTGTTGGCGTTCTTCAGGCCGCGGCCGACGAAGCCGCTGACGCCCGCGGCCGGATCGTTCAGCTTGGCCGCCGCCTCGGCGAGCGCGGCAAAGGTGGTCGGTACCGCCACCCCCTTCTTCTGCAGCAGCTCCTTGTTCAGCATCAGGATGTTGTAGTGGTTGGTGATCGGCAGCGTGTCCATGCGTCCGTCGGACTGCACGCCCGCCTCGATCGCCGCCTTGGCGAAGTCGCCGTAGTCGAAGTCCGGCGAGGTCATCGACGCATCGGCGATCAGCGGCCTGAGGTCCGCCAGCCACTTTCCCTTGCCGAACATCCGCTTCTGCGTCGCCATGGCGACGTAGCAGGCATCGAAGCTGGGCTTGCCCGAGGCGAACTCGATCGCCAGCTTCTGGCGATACTGCTGCTCGGGGATCTGCTCGGACGCGATCTGGATACCGGTCATCTCGGTGAACTCGGCCTCGGCCTTCTGCAGCACGTCGTGGAACGGGCTCTTCTGCAGCGTGACCTCGATCTTCTCGCCCTTGAAACGCTTCCAGTCGAACGCGCCCTGCGCGGCGGCATCCCGGCCGGGAAGCGAAGCCGCGGCGGCCGTCGCCAGCGTGGAGCCGAGCAGGGTGCGCCGGCTCAGGCCGGGCAGGTGGGGTCTCTTCGTCGCCATGGGTTTCCTCCTGGTTTGACTTGTTGTTCGGGTTTGATTTGTTGTTCGGTCGGCGCCTCAGCCGCCCTTGAGTCCTCCGGCCGTGAGCCCGTGGACGATCTCCTTCTGCGCCACGATCGTCAGCACCAGCACCGGCAGCGTGACGATCAGCGCCGAGGCGGCAAGCGGCCCCCAGGAAATCTGCTCGAAACTCATGCTGTTGTACACGGCCACCGGCAGGGTGCGCGTCTCGCGGTTGGTCAGCACGATGCCGAACACGAAATTGTTCCACGAGAAGATGAAGCCCAGGATCGTCGCCACGGTGATGCCGGGGCGCGAAAGCGGCAGCGCGATATGCCAGAAGTTCTGCCAGGTGTTGCAGCCGTCGATCGTCGCCGCTTCCTCCAGGTCGACCGGCAGGGTCTCGAAGAAGCCGATCATCACCCACACCACGATCGGCAGGGTGATCACCATGTGGATGATGATCATCGGCGCCAGAGTCCCGATCAGGTCCAGGTAGCGGAACAGGATGAACATCGGGATCAGGTAGCTCATCCCCGGCGTGACCCGCGAGACCAGGATGAAGGCGGCGAGCCCGTTGGCCCGCGCGCGCGCGATGCCGTACCCGGCGGGCACGCCCAGGATCAGCGCCGCCAGCGTCGACGCGCCCGACACGACCAGGCTGTTCCACAGGTACTTGCCGAAATTGGCGCCCTTGATCACCGCCGCGAAGTTCTCGAGCGAGAACTGGGCCGGAACGAAGACCGGCGGGAAGGCCGAGTTCTCGAGTTCGGTCTTCATCGACAGCGATAGCATCCACAGGAAGACGAGGATCGCCGGCGACACGACCACGACGACGGCCAGCGCCAGGCCCATGTCGTCGACCAGCCGGCGGATCGCGCCCGGCCTCACGACCACTTCACCTTCTGCCGCAGGAACAAGAGGAACAGCGACAAGGCCACGATCAGCGCGAAGAAGACGATGACCAGCGCCGACGCATAGCCGATGTTGTGGAACGAGAAGGCCTGCAGATAGAGGTGGATGCTGACGGTCTCGGACGAAACGCCGGGCCCGCCCTGGGTGATGACGAAGATCGTCTCGAACGTCTTCATCGCGTCGATCGTGCGGATGATGGCGGCCACCACGATGAACGGAAGGACGAGGGGCAGCGTGATGTAGCGGAACGTCTGCCAGCGCGTGGCGCCGTCGGTCAGCGCCGCCTCGTAGGGCTCGACCGGCAGGGCCGCGAGCCCGCCCAGCACGATCAGCGCGACCAGCGGCGTCCAGTGCCAGGTCTCGACCATCGCCAGGCTGGGAACGACGGTGGCCGGCGCGAAGACCCAGAGCTGCGGCGGGATGCCCACAAGGCTCAGCAGGTAGTTCAGCACGCCGAGCTGCGGGTGGAACATCATGGTCCACACCAGCGCCAGCGCGACCGGCGTCGCCATCATCGGCAGGATGAATATCCCGCGCAGTAGGCCGCGCAGCGGAAAGCGCCGGTGGAAGACGACGGCGGCGAACACCCCGAACGCCAGCGGCAGCACGACCGACAGCAGCGTGAAGTAGATCGTCGTGCCGATCGACTGGTAGAAGCGCCGGCTGGTGAACAACTCCATGAAGTTGCGCCCGCCGACATAGGCCGGCGGGCTGCCGGGTGCCCATTCGTGCAGGCTCATCCAGACCGTGAAGACCCAGGGGAACAGGATGATCGCCAGGATCGCCAGCAGCGTCGGCAGGATGAAGAACCAGTAGCGGGTTCGCCGGGGAAGCCCGGGGCCGCGCCGTGCCGCCGTCGCCGCCGGACCGGCCGGATGGGCGCCAAAGCCCGCCCGCGGCGACGCGATGGCTCTGCCCGTGCCCGGCATCAGGGTCGCCTCGGCCGGCCGTCCGCCTGCGTCAGATCTTCACGAGCTTCTGCAGTATCCGCATGTTCGCGGGCGGCGGCTCGTCGCCGTAGAGATTGGGCCAGGCCGTGCGCGACACCTCGCCGACATAGATGTCGCCGCGCGAATCGACCGCGATCCCGTGCGGCGAAATGAACTGGCCGGGCCAGTTCTTCTCGTCGCGGTCGCCGAGCCGCGCCAGGAGCTTGCCGTCCTTGGCGAGGATCGACAGGCGGGGCCCCAGGTTCGGCGCCTTGCGGTTGACGCCCAGCACGGGCCCGCATTCGCCGATGAAGCAATAGGGGCAAGGGCCGCGCGACATGAACAACGCGCTCGGGCGGTGCAGATTGTTCCACTGGCCCCGGTACTTGCCATTGCCGTCGAAGATTTGCACGCGGTGGCTCTCGCGGTCCGCCACGTAGACCAGGCCATCCTCGTCGCAGCAGATGTTGTGCGGCAGGTTGAACTGGCCGGGCTCGGTGCCCGACGTGCCCCACGAGAAGAGGTGCTTGCCGGCCGGCGAGTACTTGTGGACGCAGGGATTGCCGTAGCCGTCGCTGACATAGATGTCGCCCGTGGGCGACAGCGCGGTGTGGGTGCAGCGGTTGAAGGGGCGCCCGCTCATGTAGGGCGCGGGCTTGCCCGGCACGCCGATCTCGAGCAGCACCTCGCCGTCCAGCGTGCAGCGGCGCACGGTATGGTCGCCCTCGTCGGTGCAATAGATCGTGTCGTCCGGCCCCATCGACAGGCCGTGCGCGCGCTTGAAGGTCTTCTCGCCCCAGGACTTCAGGAAGTTGCCGTCGCGATCGAACACCGTCATCGGATGCTCGCTGCGGCTGAATACATAGAGGCGGTCCTTGCTGTCCACGGCCACGGCCGCGACCTCGCCGAAGGCCCAGCCCTTGGGCAGCTTGCCCCAGTGCCCTTCGACTCGGTAGCGGAATTCACCCGATCCCAGGATGGTGCGGTCGTCCAAACTGACTGCCATGTCGCCCCCCTTGGCGCATTTCCTATTGTTCCGCGATCCTAGCACCCATTACGCGGCGAAGCCCAGCAGCGTAAAGAGTCCCAGCCCTGCGAAAATCGCGGCCGCCACGGCACGGATCAGCTTCATCGGCAGTCGTCCGGCCGCGATGTCGCCGAAGATCACCGCGGGGATGTTGGCGAGCATCATGCCGAGCGTGGTGCCGATCACGACCGCCACGACCGAGGGGAAGCGGGCGGCCAGGGCCACCGTGGCGATCTGCGTCTTGTCGCCGATCTCCACCAGGAAAAAGGCGACCAGCGTGGCGACGAAAGGGCCGAAGCGGTCGAGCGGCCGGTCCGCGTCGTCCGGCTTGTCGGGGATCAGTGCCCAGGCCGCCATCGACAGGAAGGACAGGCCCACGACCCAGCGCATCACGACCGGCGTCATCAGGTGGCCGAGGAACTGGCCGAACAGTCCCGCAAGCGCATGGTTGGCGAGCGTGGCCACGAGAATGCCCAGCGTGATCGCCAGCGGCCGGCGGAAGCGGGCGGCGAGGACGATGGCCAGGAGCTGCGTCTTGTCGCCGATCTCGGCGATCGCGACGACCAGCGTCGATGCCAGGAATGCTTCCATGTCCGGAACCTAGGGTCTCCCGCCCATGGGGTGGGGCCTTCTAGGCCGGCGCGGCACCGGCTGCAAGCGGCGGCGCCGCGACCCCGCCATGCGCGGCGCCCTCGACCTTGCGTCGCGGCGGGCCTAGGTTTCGGCGATGCGGAACGGGGCAATCGGGGACTGGCGACGATGGGCGCGCTGAGCGGCTTGCGCATCGTCGAGATGGCCGGCATCGGCCCGGCGCCCTTCACGGGCATGATGCTGGCCGACCACGGCGCCGAGGTGCTGCGCATCGACCGCGTGGAGCCGGCCGGGCTGGGCATCGCCGAGGCCGATCCGCGGCGGGACCCGCTGGGGCGCGGCAAGCGCTCGGTCGCGCTCGATCTGCGCCGGGCTGAAGGCGCGGCGGCGGCGCTCGACCTGATCGCGTGCGCCGATGCGGTGATCGAGGGCTTCCGTCCGGGTGTGATGGAGCGCCTCGGCCTGGGGCCGGATGTGTGCCTACGGCGCAATCCGCGCCTGGTCTATGGCCGCATGACCGGCTACGGCCAGCACGGGCCGCTGGCGCCGCTGGCCGGGCATGACATCGACTACATCGCCATCGCTGGCGCGCTGGGCGCGATCGGGCCCAAGGATGGCAAGCCGGTGCCGCCCCTGAACCTGATCGGCGATTTCGGGGGCGGCGGCATGCTGCTGGCCTTTGGCGTCGTGGCGGCGCTGCTGCAGGTCGCGCGCGGCGGGCAAGGCCAGGTGGTCGATGCCGCGATGACCGACGGCGCCGCGCTGCTGACGGCGATGTTCCACGGGCTTGCCGCGATGGGACTGTGGACCGCAGCGCGGGGCACAAACCTGCTCGACGGCGGCGCGCCGTTCTATGACACCTACGAAACAGCGGACGGCCGATACCTCGCCATCGGCGCAATCGAGCCGAAATTCTATGCCGCGCTGATCGAACGCCTCGGCCTTGCCGGCGAGGACCTGCCCGCGCAGATGGACCGCGCAAACTGGCCCAAGCTGAAAGCGCGCATCGCGGCCGCCGTCCGCAGCCAGACCCGGGCGGAGTGGGAGGCCGTCTTTGCCGGCTCGGATGCCTGCGTGGCGCCGGTCCTGACCCTGGAGGAGGCCATCCGGCACCCCCATAACCGCGCGCGATCGACCTTCATCGAAGCGTTCGGCCTGACCCAGCCGGCGCCTGCCCCGCGGATCGGTCCTGCGCCGCCGCCATCGCCCCCTGCGCCGCCGATGCCCGGCGCGGATACGCGCCAAGCCCTCGCGGACTGGGGTTTTCCCGCAGCTTCGATCGAGCGGATGATCGCCGATGGTGTCGCCGGAGCGGGGAAATAGTCACGGATTCGTGATGCTGCATCGCAGCATGCCCGTTTACCCGGCGTGGCGCTTGCGATTGCGATATAGTTGCGTGCCTGTGAGCGACTTCACTGCGCAAGGCTGGCGCGGGCGCTAGGGTAAGCGCTGACGCTGATGGGGGTCGACCATGAAACAGGTTCTTTGCACCGCTCTGGCCAGCACCCTGCTGCTTGTCGCCGCACCGACGCAGGCGCAGCAGTTCGCCTTCACGACCGGCGACCGGGTGATGCAGGGCTACACCCCGCCCGCCACGAACGACGGCTACCAGGCCGGGGGCGGCGGCAATCCGGGCCAAGCGCCGGACCTGTCGAACTCGCCCTACCAGAGCGGCTCGATCGCGAACACGGGCCCCAGCCTGCAGGCCGCGGCCGGCCAAACCGGCGGCGGTGGCGGCGGCGGGTCGGAAGCGTCCTTGTTCACCGGCGGGGGCAACGGCGGTGGCGGCGGTGCCGGCGGCAACGCCGCGATCCTGCGCACGGTGGGCGGCGACGGCGGCCCCAATGTGGCGCGGATCGACCTGAACCGAACCCTGGAAGGGTCGCCCACGCTTGGCGGCGGGTCGGATGGCAAGCCGACGCTCAATCTCGGACCTACCAGCGGCGACCAGAAGGGCGGCGCGCGCCAGGCCGATCCCGGCGCTGGTGCCGGCGGCAAGAACACGGCGATCATGGGGAACCTCCCCAAGGGTGTGGTCACCACCAACCCGGCCGGAAATATTCCTTGCCCGCAATGCAACCTGGCCCGTGTGGCGGGCAGCGGCACCACGCTGGTGAACGCGGATGCGGCCAACGCGGCGGCGGCGGGGCGGGGCAACATCCTCGGCACGGCGGCGGCGCCGTCGACGGCATTCGTCAATCCCTCGACTCCCTATACGTTCAAGTTCAACGCGCCGCAGACCCAGGCATTTGCGAACTTGGGGCCGTCCGTGAACGTGAATCCCAACCCCGCGCCGGTCGCGCCCGTGACGCTTCAGAACATGACGACGCTCTCGCGGTCGGTGTCGCCCGGTATCGCCGCTGCTGGCGTGAAAAGCGTGCCGGCCGGATCCGTGACCGGCATCAATTCCGGGCTCGGCGCGACGCAGCTCAAGACGCTGCAGAGCGTGCCGAACATGAATACCCTGATGCTGCGGCAGAAGCCGTAGGCTGAAGGGTGGCGACGCCGGGTCCTGGCCAAGATGCGCGCGGGCGGTCGAAGCGGCAGCGTGTCGGCGGCAGGTAGCGTCGTCCTGGCGCTGCTGGCCTGTCTGGCGGCGGCCTCCGCAGCGCTGGCCGCCGATGCGCCGCCCACGGAATGCGACCAGCTCGCCGCCCATCCCGCCGACCCCCAGCGCGTCACGTCAGGCGTGCAGTACGACCTGATGGACTGGCGCAACGCCATCCGCGCCTGCAATGACGGGCTGAAGGCGAACGCCAATTCCCCGCGCCTGCATTTCCAGCTCGGCCGCGCGCTTTTGCGCGGGCAGCGGCGCGACGAAGCGCTGCCGCACCTGCTCGAGGCGGCGGACAAGGGGCATCTCGCCGCCTATGCCCTGCTCGGCAACATCTACACCGGCGACCTGCGCAATCCGACCGAGGGACTGAAATGGTTCCAGCGCGGCATCGAGCGCGGCGACGAGACCTCGCGCCTGGTGCTGGGCGAGATGTATGTCGACGGCAACGGCATCCCGCGCAACATGGCCGAGGGGCTGAAGCTGCTCGAGCCGATCGCGGCCAAGGGCGTCGCGCTCGCCGTCTACAAGATGGGCGTGATCTACCTCCTGGGCGACAACGCGGTGGGCCGCGACTACGCCAAGGCGCTCTACTGGTACCAGCGCGCCGCCGCGCTGGGCGTCGCGCGGGCGCAGAACGACATCGGCTACATGGTCGAGAACGGGTTCGGCATCGCCAAGGACCCCAAGCGCGCGGCCGACTGGTACCGCATCGCCGGCGAGCAGGGCTGGGGCAAGGCGCAGGTCAATCTCGGGCGGATGTACGAGTCCGGCAGCGGCGTGCCGCAGGACCTGAAGGAGGCGCTCTACTGGTATCGCCTCGCCGCCGATTCCACGCTGGAGGAGGATCGCGCCGCCGGCCGTGCGAGGGTCGAGGCGATCCGCAAGCGCGTCGAGACGACGCAGATCGCCGAGGTCGACGCGCGCGCCAACAAATGGCGCATGCTGGCGGCGGAGGAAACCGTCGCCAAGCTGCCGACGCCGATCGATTCCGGCTATCGCCCGCCGACCGACGTCGCCGCCGTCGACCAGGCCTATCGTCCGCCGACCGGCCCCGGCTCGGCTGCCGCCGGGGCGGCGCCGGCGACGGCTGCGGTCGACAAGGCCTACGCGCCGCCGCAGACGATCGAGATCCAGGGCATGACCGCAAAGCTGATGGCGTCGGCGAACGTCAACCTGCGCGCTGGGCCGGATGCGGCGGCGCCGCTTGTGGGGCGCGTGAACGCCGGTCAGGAGGTCGCGGTCACCGGGCGCGTCCTCGGCGGCAACTGGATGGTGATCGCGCACGAGGGCAAGACGGCCTATGTCCTGGGCAGCCTGCTGAAGGAGCCGGCGCCGACCCAGGTCGCCGCCGCGCCGGTCGCGGTGATCGCGCCGCCCACCGGTGTCCAGCCCGCCAGCGTCCAGCCAACTGCGCCGGCCAAGCCGGCCGAGCCGGCGTCGGCGCCGGGAGCCATCGTGATTGGGGCGACCGGCCAGCCGCCGGCGGCGGTCCCGACGGATGTCGACTTCGGCGCCTACTACGCGCTGGTGATCGGCAACAGCTCCTACCGCTTCCTGCACGGGCTGAAGACGCCGCGCGCCGACAGCGAGGCGGTGGCGGCGCTGCTGGCGCGCGATTTCGGCTTCAAGGTGACGCTGCTGAACGACGCCACCCGCGGCGACATCATCGGCGCGCTGGCGAAGCTGCGCGCGAACCTGAAGTGGAACGACAACCTGCTCGTCTACTACGCCGGCCATGGGATCGTCGACACGGCGACGGAACGCGGCTACTGGCTGCCGGTGGACGCCGAGGAGAAGGTGCCGACCAACTGGATCTCGACCGCCGACATCACCGACATGGTGCGCGCGATCGAGGCCAAGCACGTGATGGTCGTGGCCGATGCCTGCTATTCCGGCACGCTGATGCGCGACACGACGGCGCGCATCGACACCGCGCGCGACCGCATGGTGTGGCTGCGCCGGATCATGGCCAAGCGGGCACGCACGGTGCTGTCGTCCGGCGGCAACGAGCCGGTCCTCGACAGCGGCGGCGGCGAGCATTCCGTGTTCGCCAAGGCGTTCCTCAACGCGCTCGGCGAAAGCGGGGAGGTGATCGACGGCGTCACCCTGTTCGAAAAGGTGCGCCGGCCGGTGGTGCTGAACTCCGACCAGACGCCGCAATACGCCGATATCCGCAATGCCGGCCACGACGGCGGCGAGTTCGTGTTCGTGCGTCCGAAAAAGATCTTCGACGCGCCGGATCGTGCGGCAAACTAGGCTTAGAGCGCCGACAGCATCAACTCGCGCTTGGCCTTGTGCTCCGTCGCCGAGATCAGCCCCGATTCCAGGAGCTGGTTGAGCAGGATCAGCCCGTCGCGCGGCGGCATCTCGCTGGGCGTGATCTTCGCCAGCGCCTGGGCGCGGCGCTGCACGAATTCCTGCTGCGTAATCTTCTTGTCGCGGAACAGCCGGTTTGCCGATTCCAGCTCCACCGCGATACCCCCGCCGGGCGCTGTTCCCAGGATCTGCTGCTCCTTCAGGTCGTATTCGTCCTGCGTGATCAGCTTGCGGCGCAAGAGATCCTTCAGCTGGTCGATGCGCGCCTGCGGGCTGGGGTCCGCGCCGGCAGGGGCCGCCGGGCGCGACGCCGCCGGCGCGGCCGAAGCGGGCCGCGCGGGCCGGGCAGCCGGCGCGGCGGGCTGCGGCGCCGGAGGGGCGGCGGCGACCTGCTGAACCGGCGCAGCCTGCGCTGCCGGCGGCGCGGCGGCGACCGGCGTGCCGACGCCGCTGGCGCTGGCCAGCCGGCATTCGACCTCGACCCGGTTCGAATCGCGGTAGCGCCAATAGACCGGAAAACCCAGGGCCGGCGCGATATGCGACTGCAGCGACGATGCGTAGAGGTTGGCGAAGCGGTCCTCGCTCACCAGCACCACCGCCAGGTCGCCGAAATCGCGATGATAGGCGATCTCGCGGCCCATCACGGTGATGTTGTAGCTCCACGAGATCGGGCTGGCACCGGTGCGTCGCTCGGTGATGTAGGAGCGGAACGCGGCGCCGGGCACCAGCTTGCGCAGGTCGGCGAAGGACGACGGGATGCTGCTCATGCTGCGGTCCTGCCCGTCGATGCGCTCGCGCTTGGCGATCGTCGTGCCCATGGCGAAGACCGGCTTCTCGTAGGAGTTCTGCTGCGAGCCGGTGAGCACGTCGACGGCGACCTCGTCGTTGCTGCTCTTGGTGACGCGGTATTCCTCCTGGTAGACGCGGCCCGACGCATCCACGCAGGCGAACGCGTAGCGCGCGCCCAGCGGCGGCGGGCGCATCTCGAACGGTCCCTGCGCCTGCGCGGCGGTCGCCGAGGCCAGCACCGCACCCGCAAGCGCGATCGGCAGATGCGTGCGCCGCCGCGCGGCTTGTCCTAAGCTTGCTTGCAGCATGGTCGCGATACTAACGCGACCGAAACGCGTTAGCCAGTTGCGGGAGACGATGCGGCCTACGACCAGCCTGTTGAGGCATTGCACACGGGCCGCCCGTGGCGCCGCCGTCGTGGCGCTGGCGCTGCTGCTTGGCGCGCCGGCGCAGGGACCGGCCCGCGCGGCCGGGGCGGACGCCGCGCCCACCTGGGAACGCGCCCAGGTGGCCCTGCCGCGCGAGCTGACCGGCCAGCGGCCGATCCTGGGGCTGATGGCGGATGCCGAGGTGCTCGCGGCGCTACAGCGCATTCCGCCGGCGCCCAGGGCTGCGGTGGTCCTGCTGATGCACGGCTGCAACGGCATCGGCATCGAGGAGACCAATGCGCGCCTGTTCCTGCTGGAGCAGGGCTACGCGGTGTTCATGCCCGACAGCTTCGCGCGCCCGGGCCGGCAATCCAATTGCGCGACCACGATCGGCGCGACCGCGCTGGCGCCGATCGCGCCCAGCCTGCGCCTCGACGAGATCGACTACGCGCTCGGCCAGCTCGCGCGGCTGCCCTTCGTCGACCGCGTCTTCCTGGCCGGGTCCAGCGAGGGCGGCCAGGCGGTCGCAAGCCTGGCGCACAGCCCGCTGCCGCTGGCGGGCATCGTGGTGCTGTCCTGGCATTGCCAGGGACGCGAGGCGTTCGCCGGCATCCAGGCGCCGCCCGAGGTCCCGGTGCTCGCGATCATCGGCGACGACGATCCGTGGTACCGCGCGCGTCCGGGCCGCCATTGCGGCCAGGTCTTCGAGGGCCGGCCCGCGGCTCAATCGATCGTGCTGCCCGGCAGCGGGCATTCGATCTTCAGCGCCGCCGACCCAGGCAACGCGCAGCGCGCCCGCGCGGCGATCGCCGATTTCCTGAAGGCGCACTGAGGCGCGCTATTGGTCCGCCAGCCAGGCAACCTCGTCGACGATCCGGCAGCGCTGGCCCGAGCGCTGGCACATGGCGAGCGCCTCCTCGCGCACCGCCTCGATCGGCTGTGCGTCGGCGCGCCAGCCGAAGGCGCTGCCGGCGCCCAGCGCGAACGCCTTGTTCGGCTGCCGGGCGTCGGCATAGGCGGCAAAGGCGTTGCGGGCCTGCTCGGTCAGCCCGGCCGGCGCGGCGTGATGCGGGCGCGGCGGGCTGGCCGGAAGCCCCAGGCCGCGCAGGAAGGCATCGGCCTGCTGTCGCCAGGCATCGATACCGGCAATGAACAGGCGATGGCCATCGTCGCGGAACGCCGGCGTCAGCACGAACGCGGCGGGCGCGCCGGCGCTCACATAGGCGGCGTGCATCGCGCGCGCGAGCGAGGGCGGGAACGAGCGGTCGTTCTCGGCATAGATCCAAAGGCTCTGCACGCGCGCCGTCCGGCCGAACGCGCCCACGGCCGCCACCAGCTTCTCGGGCTCGCATACGGCGTTACGCTCGGAGAAATGGCCGCGACCGCCGGCGAAATCGATCACGCCGATCAGCCCGGGGGGCGGGGCCGCCGCCAGCGCCAGGGCGGCGAAGCCGCCGGCCGACTGTCCCACCACGATCACGCGGCGCGGATCGACATGCGGCTGCGCGGTCATGTAGCGGATCGCCTCGGCCAGGTCGCGCGCCGATTCCTGGCCGACCTCGACATAGCGGCTCTGGCCGCACGGCCCGTTCGATTCGGCGAACGGCCCTTCGGACGAGCCGTAGCCGCGCCGTAGGAAGGCCAGCACCACCATGCCGCCGCTCGCCAGGTCGGCGGCGACCGTCGCGTACTGGTCGACCGAGTATTGCTGGCGCTGCGCCTGCGATCCCGGCGTGCCGTGCGCGATCACGACCAGCGGGTAGGGGCCCGGCGCGCGCGGCCGTATCTCCATCGCCTCGAGGGCCGTGACATGTCCGTCGAACTGGGCCGGCAGGCGGAAGTAGCTGCGCACGAGCGGCGGCGGCCCGTTCTGGGCGGCGGTGCGTTCCGACTCGAAGACCGACAGTCCGATCGCCAACAGGGCGAGCAGGGCGGCGCGACATCTTGCGGCGGCGAATGCGGTCATGCGGCGACGAGGGATAGCATGGGCGGCGGGTTAGCGATCCTCGATCTCTACCACTTCGCTGACGACGTCGCAGGCTCGCCCGGCTTTCTGACAGTTCGCCAGCGCCGCACGCCGCGCCTCGTCGCGCGCGCGGGGGCTCGCCGCCCAGCCGGTCAAACCGTCGCCCGAACTCGCGAAGGCCTTGTAGGGCAGGGGCGACTGCAGATAGGCTTGGAACCCCGCCCGGCCATTGGCGCCAAGCCCGGCCGGCAAAGCCGGCGTCGCCGCCGCCGTCGGCTGAAGCGTGGGCAGGCCGTGCTGGCGGAGGAACGCGTCGAGCGGCTCGCGCCACGCCGCGCCGCCTTCCATGAAGACGCGATGGCCGTCGCGCCCGATCGGCGGCAGCATCGCCAGGGTCGCCTTGCCGCCGGGGCCGACGTAGGACTGGTACATCTGCCGGGCCAGCGCGGCGCTGAACAGCTGGTCGTTCTCGGCATAGATCCACAAGGTCGGCAGCTTCCCGGCGGCGCCGAAGCTGCGCACCGCCTCGATCAGGCGGTCGGGCTGGCACACCTTGCCGGGCTCGGCCGGATCGCCGCCTCGCCCGCCGGCGAAGTTGACCACGCCCAGGACGCCCGGCGGCGGCATGGCCGCCAGGGCCAGCGCATTGATGCCGCCGACGGAATCGCCGACGACCAGGATTCGCGTGCGGTCGACCCCCGGCCGCGCCGCGGCGGCGGCAACCGTCGCGACCAGGTCGCGCGCGCCGGCGCGGCTCGCTTCCAGGTATCGGGTAGTCTCGCAGGTGCCGTCGTTCTCGGCGTATTGGCCCTGGGACGTGCCGTAGCCGCGGCGCATGGCGACGACGGCGACGAAGCCGCGCTTGGCGAAGGCGAGCGCGCGGCTGGTCATGCCGATCGCGGTTTGCGCCCGGCGCTGGTCCTCGCCGCCGTCCTTGCCATGGGCGATCACCGCCAGCGGGAAGGGGCCGGCGCCGCGCGGCCGGATCTCCATCGCCTCCAGCTTGATCGACGCGCGGTCGACGGTGACGGGCAACTCGAAGAAGCTGCGGGTCAGCGGCGCCGGCTGGCCGGCCGCGGGCTGGCCCGTCGCAGGCTGGCCCGTCGCGGGCTGGCCCTGAGCGCCGGCGATCGAGGCGGCCAGCAAAACGGCAACGGCCCCGGCGACAACGCCGGCAATACGCAGTGAAGTCGACGGCCAGGCCATGCGGTCCTCGTCGGGTCGGATCACGTCCTAGAGATGACCCATGCACGGCGCCGGTTCAAGGTCTTGCCGTGATGCCCGCGCTGCGCCTATAGCACCTGCATGGAACGGATCCTTCGCGGCCCCGGCCCGGTGCTGGCCGTCAGCCTGGCCATCATCGCCACGGTTCTCGCCTCGCAGTACATCGGCGGGCTCGAGCCGTGCATCCTCTGCTATTACCAGCGCTACCCGTGGTACGCGATCATCGCGCTGATGGTCGTGGCGCTGGCGCTGCCGGCGCGGGGCCAGGCCGTGCTCCTGGGCGCGGCTGCGGTGCTGTTCGCCGTGGGCACCGTGATTGCCGTCTATCACGTCGGCGTCGAGCACAAGGTCTTCGCCGGCCCGGCGGCCTGCGGCTCGGCGACCATCACCGGGCAGAGCGTCGATGCGCTGCGCGCCCAGATCGTCGGCAAGCCGGTGGTGCGCTGCGACCAGCCGGCCTGGACGCTGTTCGGGATTTCGATGGCCGGCTACAATCTCGTCGCTTCGGCGGCCATGGCGGCGCTCAGCCTGTGGCTCGCCCGCACTGCATGGAAGGGACGCCCATGACGGAACGGCCGGACCAGGATCCCGGGCCGCCGGCGCGGACCGCCGAGCGGGCCATGCCCGGCGACCTGTCGCGCGAAGGCTTGATCGACCGCATCATCCGCGTCGACCAGGCCGGCGAATACGGCGCTGTGCGTATCTATGCCGGGCAGCTGGCCGTGCTGCCCGAAGGTCCGACCAAGGATGCGGTGCGCGTCATGGCGAAGCAGGAGGCCGAGCATCTCAAGGCCTTCGACAAGCTGATGGTCGAGCGCCGCGCGCGGCCCACGGCGCTGCAGCCCCTATGGCATGTCGCCGGGTTCGCGCTGGGCGCCGCCACGGCCCTGCTGGGGCCGCGCGCCGCCATGGCCTGCACCGTCGCGGTCGAGGAGGCGATCGACGAGCACTACGCGGCCCAGGCCGCCCAGCTCGGCGAGGACGAGAAGGCCCTGCGCGGCACGATCGAGGAATTCCGCGCCGACGAGCTGGAGCACCGGGCCACGGCGCTGGAGCACGAGGCCGAGCGCGCGCCGGCCTATCCGCTGCTGTCGGCGGCGATCAAGACCGGCTCGCGCCTGGCGATCTGGCTGTCGGAGCGGGTGTGATATGAACGACGCCGCCGGCCATGTCCACCCGACTTCGACCGGCGGCCTGATCCTGCCCTACAAGGGCGCGCGACCGACGATCGGCCGGGACGTCTTCATCGCGCCGACGGCGACGGTGATCGGCAACGTGACGATCGGCGACGGATCCAATGTCTGGTTCAACGTGCTGATCCGCGGCGACGACCACTGGATCAAGATCGGCGAGCGCACCAACCTGCAGGACGGAACGGTCGTCCACCTCAGCAAGGACTCCGCGCCCACCTTCATCGGCTCGGACATCACGATCGGCCATGGCGCGATCATCCATGGCTGCACGCTCTACGACCGCTGCATGATCGGGATCGGCGCCATCGTGCTGGACGGCGCGATGGTGGAAACCGGCGCCATCGTCGGGGCGGGGGCGGTCGTGCCGCCCGGCAAGCGCGTGCCGGCGGGCGAGATGTGGGCGGGCTGCCCGGCCAAGAAGGCGCGCGACGTCCGGCCCGAGGAGCTGCGCTATATCGACCGCAACGCCGCGCACTACCGAGGCCTTGCCGGCGAGTACTTGAAGATGCGCCGGGCGCTGGTGTCGGGGATGTGACGCTGGAGGGCGTCGCGGGCGTCCTTCATCCTTCGAGACGCGTCCTACGGGCGCTCCTCAGGGATGACGCGATAGAATGCCACTCAACTATGCCGCGTCATCCTGAGGAGGGCCGGAGGCTCCTCTCGAAGGATGAAACAAGGAAGAAAGCCCTTTCGTTTCAAGGGTCTTAACACCCGGCGGCGGGCTCCCCACCTTGACTCGGGGGGCGGCCGGCCCTATCCACACCGCCATACAACAGCTCGTTCTCGAGAAGGTTCGCGCATGTCCAGCATCGGGGTGCCGGTCGAGCGCCGCAAGAGCGTCGCGGTCAAGATCGGCAACGTCACCATGGGCGGCGACTGGCCGGTGATGGTGCAGTCCATGACCAACACCGACACGGCCGACGCCGAGGGCACCGCGCGCCAGGTCAAGGCGCTGGCCGACGCCGGCTCGGAGATCGTGCGCATCACCGTGAACAACGAGGACGCCGCCAAGGCCGTGCCGCATGTCCGCGAGAAGCTGGACAGGATGGGCTGCGACGTGCCGCTGGTGGGCGACTTCCACTACATCGGCCACAAGCTCCTGACCGAATACCCGGCTTGCGCCCAGGCGCTGGCGAAGTACCGCATCAATCCCGGCAATGTCGGCTTCCGCGAGAAGAAGGACAAGCAGTTCGCGATGATGGTCGAGGTCGCGATCAAGAACGACCGTCCGGTGCGCATCGGCGTCAACTGGGGCAGCCTGGACCAGGAATTGCTGACCCGGATGATGGACGCGAACTCGAAGAGCAACGCGCCCAAGGATGCGGTCGACGTGATGCGCGAGACGATGATCGTTTCGGCGCTGGAGAACGCCAAGGCGGCCGAGGAGATCGGGCTTTCGCGCGACAAGATCGTGCTGTCGGCCAAGGTCAGCTCGGTGCAGGACCTGGTGGCGGTCTACACCGGCCTTGCCGCGCGCTGCGACCACGCGCTCCACCTCGGCCTGACCGAGGCGGGCATGGGCTCGAAGGGCATCGTGGCGTCGTCGGCCGCGCTCGGTATCCTGCTGCAGCGGGGCATCGGCGACACGATCCGCGTCTCGCTGACGCCCGAGCCGGGCGGCGACCGCACCAAGGAGGTGATCGTCGCGCAGGAGATCCTGCAGACGATGGGCCTGCGCAACTTCACGCCGCTGGTCGCGGCCTGCCCGGGCTGCGGGCGCACGACCTCGACGGTGTTCCAGGAACTCGCCCAGGACATCCAGGGCTATGTCCGCGCGAAGATGCCGGAATGGCGCACGCGGTTTGTCGGCGTCGAGACCATGCAGCTCGCGGTGATGGGCTGCATCGTCAACGGGCCGGGCGAGAGCAAGCACGCCAATATCGGCATCTCGCTGCCCGGCACCGGCGAGCAGCCGGCCGCGCCCGTGTTCATCGACGGGCAGAAGGTCATGACCCTGCGCGGCGCCAACATCGCCAACGAGTTCAAGGCGATCCTCGACAAATACGTCGGCGAGAAGTACGAGCGCCGGGCCTAGGCGAAGCGCCGGGCGGCATGTCCGCTTCGGCCGCTGCGCCCAAGAGGCTGGGCGACCACCCGGCCTTCCGCTATTTCTGGACGGCGCGCGTCCTTACCTCCAGCGGCTTCCAGGTCGCCGGCGTCGTCGTGGGCTGGAAGGTTTATGCCGATACCGGCAGCGCCTTTGCGCTAGGCCTGGTCGGGCTGTTCCAGTTCATGCCCATGCTGTTGCTGACCTTCGTCGTGGGCAGCGTGGCCGACCGGTTCGACCGCCGCCGGATCGTCATGGCTTGCCAGGCGGTGGAGTGCGTGACGCTCGCTACGCTGGCCGCGGGCATCATCGGCGGGTTTCTGACCGTCCAGGGCATCTTCGTGGCGGTGGTGGTGCTGGGCGGTGCGCGCGCGTTCGAATCGCCGACGCTAACGTCGATCCTGCCCGCGGTGGTGCCGCCATCGATCCTGCCGCGGGCGACCGCGGTCTCGTCCTCGGCGATGCAGAGCGCGACCATCGTGGCACCGTCGCTGGCGGGGCTGCTCTACGCCATCGGCCCGGAAGTGGCGCTGGGCCTGGGATCGGCGTGCTACTTCGCGGCCCTGCTTGCCATGAGCCTGATCCGCCTGGAACGTCCCCCGTCGACGCGCCAGCCGGTGACGTTGGTGTCGATCTTCTCGGGCGTGGCCTTCATCTGGAGCCGCAAGATCATCCTGGGCGCCATCTCGCTCGACATGTTCGCCGTGCTGCTCGGCGGCATCACCGCGCTGCTGCCGATCTTCGCGCAGGACGTGCTGCGTGTCGGCCCCTGGGGCCTGGGCATGCTGCGCTCGATGCCGGCGGTCGGCGCGGTCGCGATGTCGCTGATCCTGGCGCGGGTGGACCTGCAGCCTGGCGTCGGGCGCAAGATGTTTGCCGCGGTGATCGTCTTCGGCATCGCGACGGTGGTGTTCTCCGCCTCGACCAACATCGTGCTCTCCTGCCTGGCGCTGGTCGCGCTGGGGGCGGCCGACAATGTCAGCGTGGTGGTACGCAACTCCCTGGTCCAGCTTCTGACGCCCGACGAGATGCGCGGCCGCGTCAATTCGGTCAACGCGCTGTTCATCGGCACCTCGAACCAGCTGGGCGAGTTCGAGGCGGGCATGGTGGCGGGCCTGATCGGCGCGGTGCCCGCCGGCATCGTCGGCGGGGTCGGCACGATCCTGGTGGCGCTGCTGTGGATGTGCCTGTTCCCCGCGCTCCGCCGGGCGCAGCGGTTCGTGGAGTAGGGCGGCGCTAGATTCCGAAGGCGAACACCGCCACGGCCCCCGCGGCGAAGGCGGCCCAGGAGCGCCAGGTGGCGGCGGTCTCGCGGATCACGCCATGGCTCATCAGCCAAATGCCGAACCCGAGCTTGATGCCGGCAAGGCATGCAAGCAAGGGCTGCCCGGCCAACTGGAGCAGGGTCGGGTTGGCGACGAATCCCAGCGGGATCACGAACAGCCCCATGCCCAGCCGCATCGACAGCCAGGCCACGGGCATCCAGGGCGTCTTCGCGATATTCGCGGCGATGAACACGTTGCCCGCCACGGGCGGCGTCAGCGTGCAGAGCAGCGCGTACCAGAAGACGAAGAGATGGGCGTGCAGCTCGGGCAAACCCAGCTTCTGCAACGCGGGGCCGGCGACGGCGATGCAGATCAGGTAGGCGGCGGTTGTGGGCAGTTCCGCGCCCAGCACCAGGCAGGCGAGTGCCGTCATCAGCAGCGCGGGCCACAATTGCCCGCCGGACAGGCTGATAATGGCCGAGGTGATCTTGACGCCGACGCCGGTCATGGCGAAGACGCCGACGATGACGCCCGAGCAGACGATCACCGCGGCGATGAACGCGGCCTGGTTGGCGGCGTCCACAAGCCCGGTCCGGAACCGCCGCCACCAGGTCGCGGCCGAAACCGTGCTGGCGGAATCGACGCTCAGCAGGACGACCGTCACGGCGGTGGCGAACACGGCGGAGTAGGGCGCGGCGTACTCGCCCACCATCAGCATCGCGACCAAGATGCCGAAGGGCAGCAGGAAGAAGGGTGCGGTCCGCGCCACCCTGCCCCAGCCCGGCAGCTCGGATGCGCTCAGCCCGCGCAAGTCGTGGCGCAGCGCGAAGTGATGCGCCCCCACCCAGGCCGTGTAGAAGTAGAGCAGCGCCGGCAGCAGCGCGGCCACCATCAGGTCGGCATAGGTGGTGCGCAGGAACTCGGCCATCAGGAAGATGCCCGCCCCCATCACCGGCGGCATGATCTGCCCGCCGGTGGACGCCACCGCCTCGATCGCCGCGGCGAAGGGGCGCGGATAGCCGAGGCGGACCATCGCCGGCACGGTGATCACGCCGGTGGACGCCACATTGGCCGAGGCCGAGCCCGAGATCGTGCCGTACATGGCCGAGGCCATCACCGCCACCTTGGCCGCGCCGGCGCGGAACCGCCCGGCAAGCTGCGTCGACAGCGCCATGAAGCCGTTGCCGGCCTCGCCGGCCGACACGAACGAGCCCAGGATCAGGAACGGCACGATCAGGTCGACCGAGATGCCGGTCAGGCTGCCCCACAACCCGCCCTCGGCGATCACCAGCGTGCCGAGCATGTACTCGATCGGCACGCCCGGATGGCCGAACTGGCCGGGAATCCAGTCGCCGAAGAAACCATAGAGCAGGGTGATCGCGGCGAAGGTCGGCAGCGCGGGCTGCACCGCGCGGCGCGCCATCTCCAGCACGACCAGGATCAGCACCGCCGCCAGCAGGTACTGGTCGAAGCCTTTGAGCGCGCCGTACTGGTCGATCAGCGCCGGGCGGTTGAAGACGACGTACAGGCACGCGGCCGCGCCCGCCAGCGCGCAGACCGCGGCGAACAGGCGGTCCGCCGCGCTGCGCGCCGGCGCGAACAGGAAGACGAAGGGAAGGCCGAGCACCAGATGCAGCGGACGCGCAACCAGGCTGGGGATCAGCCCGGAAAACACGAACCACAGGTGGACGCCGACCGACAGCGCGGCGCAGCCGATCAGCGCCAGGTCGCGCCAGCGCTCGCCGACGAGGCCAGCGCCGAAGGCGCCGGCGTCATCGCGGTCGCTATCCAACATCCGGTCGTCGCGCGCCGTGGCGGCCTACTGCATCGATGCCGGAATCTGGATCCCCGCTTCCTTGTAGTACTTCGCCGCGCCGGGGTGCAGCTTCTCGCCCAGCAACTGGACTTGCTCGGGGCCGACGCCGGCCCACCACGGGAACTTGCCGGCCAGCTCGGCGCGGAATTTCCAGAAGGCCTTGACGATGGCATAGGCCGTGGCGTCGTCCATTCGGCTGGTGGCATAGGCGCCGACGGGCATGCCGACGGTTTCCACCGGCCTGTCGACGCCCTTGTACAGCCCGGCCGCGATGGTGACCGGGCCGGATTGCGGATCGGCGGCCAGGATGGCCTTGCGCTGGTCCGGCGTGAAGGACAGGACGTTGACCCCGCCGCCCACCGCCATCTCCTGCACGCTGGGGATGGGATGCGAGCTGCAGGTGGCGAAGCCGGCGATCTTGCGGTTCTTCATCGCATCGCCCGCGGCCTTCAGCTCGACGTCGATCTTGTTGACCTTGTCGGCCACGCCCAGCAGCCCGAGGATCGTGTTGGTGCGGCCCTCGCAGAACGTGCCCTTGCCGCCCATCACGAAGTCCTTGCCCGCGAGTTGCGTGACGTCGCTGACGCCGGCGTCGATGCGCACCACCAGGTGCACGGTGACGAACGGCATGGGGAAGAGCGTGCGAATCGCGTCGTAGCCGGTCTCGCCCTCGAACGGCTTCTTGCCGGCCTTGGCGTCGGCCAGCAGGTTCGGCGGCGTCGTGAATACGAAATTGCCCGGGCGCTTGGCGCCTTCCTTGACGTTCTGCACCGAACCCTGGCTCTCCTCGACCGTGGGCAAGATCTCGCCGTTCGAATCCTGCTTGATGATCTCGCCAAGCTGCACGGTCATCGCGTAGTAGGACGTGCTGTTCTGAGCGGACTTCAGCGTCACGCGCGTCTCGGCGGAAACCGGCGCGGCGACCAACAGGCCCGCCGCGCAGGCGGCAAGCATCACGCGGAAATTCATTGGCAATCCCCCCACTGGAAGCGCCCAGTTTGCCAGCGCGTCGGGGGTGCGACAAGCCGCGCGGCGCGCATGATAGACTCACGCAAACGTATGGCGGGCGCGACGGGCGACGTCGTGGCCGGCCCTGGAGAAGCGGCATGCAGGTTTCCGGCCGGTGTTTCTGCGGCGCGGTCGAATACGAGGCCGAGATTGATCCCGCCGACGTGGCGATCTGCCATTGCACCGATTGCCAGGCGTTGTCGGGCTCGGCGTTCCGTACCGTTGTCTTCGCCCCCGAGCACCGGTTCAAGCTGCTCAAGGGCAAGCTCACGGTCTTCGTGAAGACGGCGGACAGCGGCAACAAGCGCGAGCAGACCTTCTGCCCGGTTTGCGGGTCGCCGATCTACGCGCGGGCGGCGGGCCGGACCATGGCGACCGCGCAGCCGCCGCCTGGCGTCGCGGCGCCCATGCTGGGGATCCGCGTCGGCACGCTGTGCCAGCGCGATGCGTTGGTTCCCCGCGTGCAATACTATTGCCGCTCGGCCCAGCGCTGGGCGCTGGCGATCGCCGTCGCGGAATCGAAATAGATGGCTTGAGGCTCAGTCCAGGCGGCGGTCGCCCGTGTGTCGGCGCAGCGCGCGGGTGTAGCGCGGCATGATCGTGGGCATCAGCGATTCCCCCTCCGGCGGCCGGTCCACGCCGAACACCGCCTTGGGGAAGCCCAGCGGCTTCTGGATGGCCCAGATTCGGTCATGCGCGTCGGGCGGCAGGATCTCCGCCGGGTCGCCCACCGCGATCCATCCGATCGGGACCATGGCATCGGCCGGCAGCCGGGTCTTCAGGTGCACCACGCCGTTGATGCGCACCTCGGCGCGTTCGCCGACGGTCGCCTGGTTGAAGACGGTGGCGCCGGTGGCCAGGAACGCGTTGGCCCCGACGGTGCAGCCCGTCAGGTACGCGCGCGGTCCCACCAGCACGTTGTCGCCCAGCGTCAGCGGCGCGCTTGGCGCGCCCCGCAGCACGGCGGTCTCCATGATCACGCAGTTGCGGCCGATCCGGATCGGGCCGCCCTCGGCCGTCAGCACCGCGCCGAACATCACGGCACTGCCCTCGCCGATCGTCACGTCGCCGCTGATCACGGCGTTGGGGGCCACGTAGACGTCCTTGCCGAGTGTTGGGCTGACGCCGCGATGTTCGATCAGCATGGCTTGGCTCCGCTAGATGTTCAGCTTCTTCATGACCCGCTCGGGGATCGACTTGATGATCAGCATGATGAACGCCCAGAAGAACGGCGCGTAGATCTCGTCGCGCCCCTTCTCGGCGGCGGCCAGCGCGGCGGCGGCGATCGATTCCGGCGCCGCGACCAGGAACAGGCCGGGACGGCCGAAGGTCATGGCGGTGTCGACGAAGCCAGGCTTCACCGTCGTCACCGTGGCGCCGGCGGCGAAAAGCCGCGCGCGCAGCCCCTGCAGGTAGGCTTGCAGCCCCGCCTTGGCGGCGCCATAGACGTAGTTCTTGCGCCGCCCGCGGTCGCCGGCGACCGAGCCCAGCGCGATCACGCGCCCGCCGTGCTGGTCTTCCAGCATCGGCGCCAGGCAATGAAGCACGCTGACCGCGCCGGTGAACCCGGCATTGATCGTATGGACGGCCAGCGACGGGTCCTTGTCGATGGCGTCCTGTTCGGGCATCGCCGCGAAGGCCAGGAACACGCAGAGCTTGCCCCGCGCGCGCCGACCGCATTCGCGGGCGAATTCGCCATGGCTTGCCGTGTCCAGCGCGTCGAAGCCCAGCACCTCGGCCTGCGCCGCGCCGCGCACGCGCAGATCCTGCGCCGACGCCTCCAGGTCCTCTCGGTCGCGGCCGGCCAGGATCACGCTGTCGCCGCGGGCGGCCACGATGCGGGCGAAGGCGCGCGCGATCGCCGACGACGCGCCCAGCACGACCCAGGTCTCGCCGCTCATGCCACGTCCTCGCGGATGCGCAGGCGGCGCGCCATGTCGGACTGGAACCGGCCCGCGGGATCGACCGCCGCCAGCACGCGGCGGAATTCGTCGAGCCGCGGGTACATCTGCGCGAAACCCTCGGCGCTCAGCGCGGAGTCCTTCGCCAGGTAGATGCGCCCGCCGTGGTCCAGCACGATGCGCTCGAGCCGATGCAGAAGATCGGGCGCATCGGGCCGGTTGGGAAAATCGACCGCCAGCGTCATGCCGGGCATGGGAAAGGACAACATGCCCACGCCCGCGCGGCCCAGCGTCTTCAGCACGGCCAGGAACGACGCCGCGCGGCTTTCGGTGATGGCTGCGATCAGCTTGCGGATGCCCCCCGCCGCCTCGCCATTGGGCAATACGCACTGGAACTGGCGGAAGCCCCGCTTGCCGTACATGCGGTTCCAGCCGTCCAGCGCGTCGAGCGGAAACAGGAACCGGCGCAGGCCCAGCACGCGCTCGCGGCCGCCGGCCGGGATGCGGTGGAAGTAGAGCGCGTTGAATGCGGCCACGGCGATCGGGTTGAGGGCGAAGTCGGGCAGGTCGATCGGCATCGTCGCGCCTTTGCGGTCCTCGGCGAAGGATCGGCCCGCGGGCGCAGGCTCGGCCGTCTCGAGGATCCCGCGACCCAGCTTGCCGTTGCGCGCCAGCGTGTCGATCCAGCCGACCGAATAGCTCGCCTGGCGCGCGCGGCCGGCAAAGGCCGACAGGAAATCGTCGAGCGAGCCCATGCGGTCCTCGCGCACGACCACGGCCGGCGCGGCTATCGGGCGCAGCCGAAGGCACAGCCGCAGGACGATGCCGGTAAGTCCGATGCCGCCGGCGGTGGCGGCGAACAGGTCCGGCGCGCCGTCGGGCGTCACCCGCCGAACCGTGCCATCGGCCAGCAGCAGGTCGAACCAGCGCACATGCTCGGCGAAGCCGCCGTCGCGGTCGTGGTTCTTGCCATGCACGTCGTTGGCCAGCGCGCCGCCCAGGGTCACGAAAGCGGTTCCCGGGCATACCGGCGGCACCCAGCCGCGCCGCAGGAAGACGGACAGGATTTCGTCGATGGTGACGCCGCATTCCGCAACCAGTTCGCCGCTGCCGGCGTCGAACGAGATCAATCGGTCGAGCCGGCGCGTCAGCAGCGCATCGCCGCCGTCGTTCAGCGCGGCGTCGCCATAGGACCGCCCGCGGCCATGCGCGATGATGCCCCGCGGGCCGGCGGCAGCCAGCGCTGCCTGGACCTCGCGCAGGCGCTCGGGCCGGCGTGCTGTCACGGTCGCTTGCGGAACTCGCGACCAGCCCGAAAGCGGAAGCGTTCCCGATCGCGGCACGGCTTCAACCATGGGTGGCGGCATTGCACATGGGGCGTTGAACTGCGGGCGACATTACTTATGCCCCTATGTGATGGCAATTGCTTGTAATGTCCTTAAGATCGGCGAACGATTGGCCGGAAACCAAATGTTTACCATCGCCATCGCGGTCTGGCGCCGCGCGCTGCAGCGCTGGCAGGTGGAGTGCGCCAGGGCGGTCGCGGCGAGCGGGCTCGCGCGCGTGGCCCTGGTCGTCGAGGTCGATGGCGCGCCGCCGCTGCGCCTGCCGGCGGGCTCGCGCGCCGGCGCCGAAGCGTCGTTCGGCCAGCTACCGGCCGGGGCGGCGACCCTCGCGATCGCGGCGCCGCCGACCGCGGCCGATCGCATCGCCATCGCCGGCCACACGCTCGACATGGTGCTTGACCTGACCGGCTTGCGCCTCGGCCGGGCCTTGGCCGGGGTCGCGCGCCACGGCGTATGGGCATTCCACCACGGCGATCCGGTGCGCTACGACGGCAGCGCGCCTGGCCTCGACGAACTCGCGAGCGGCGATCTCGCCTCGTGCTGCGTGCTCTATCGCGACAGCGGGGCGGGCGCGGTCGATGTGCTGCGCGAAGGCTGGTTCCGCACGCGCCAGACACCGCGCCGCGATGCCGATTCCCTGCTCCTGCGGTCGGCGCGCTGGCCGGCGATCGTGCTTGCCGGCATGGCGGAGACGCGCGGGGCGCCGTCGCCCCTGCGCAGCGTGGTCCTGCCGGCCGCGACGCCGCGCGGCTTTTCCGTCACGGCCCGGCTGCGCGCGGCGCGCCGCGTCGGCGCCTATGCCTGGGACAGCCTGGGGCGGCGGCTCAAGCGCGAGCGCTGGTCGATCGGCATCGCCGACCAGCCGGTCGAGGCGGTGATCCGCGAGCGGCGCCTGGCGCCGCTGCGGTGGCTTTCCGGCCAGCCGGACGACCGGTTCTACGCCGACCCGTTTCCGCTGCGCGAGGAGGGTGGCCGGCTGGACGTCCTGGTCGAATGCGCACCCTATGCCGTCGCGCGCGGCCGCCTGGCGCTGATTGCCGTGGACGGCGAGCGCCGACTCGTCAGCGAGACCGACGCGCTCGACATGCCGCACCACCTTTCCTATCCCTTCATCCTGCGCGAGGGCGACGCGACCTTCGTGCTGCCGGAGAGCTGGGAGGCCGATCGCCTGTCGGCCTTCCGCGTCGAGACCGGCAGCGCCGCGCTGGTACACGACAGCGAGTTGATGACCGGCAAGGCCATCGTCGATCCGACCTTGCTGTGGCATGGCGGCCGCTGGTGGCTGTTCTGCTGCGATCGCCACGACGACGACGTCACGAACCTGTTCGTCTTCCACGCCCAACGCTGGCAGGGACCGTACTTGCCGCATCCGATGAACCCGGTGAAGACCGACGTGCGATCCAGCCGCCCGGCCGGCGCCTTCGTCGAGGTCGACGGCGAGCTCTACCGGCCGGCGCAGGACTGCGCGCTGCGCTATGGCAACGCGATCGCGATCAACCGCGTGGTCGAACTGGACGAGCGGCGATTTCGCGAGGAGGTGGCGTTCGTGCTGCGCCCGGATCCCGCCGGACCGTTTCCAGACGGGCTCCACACGATCAACGGCCTGGGCGACGTCACGGTCGTCGACGGCGAGCGGATGAGCTTCGAGCCCTTGGCGGCGCTGGCTGACCGGCGGGCGCGCCGGCGCGCCCGGGTGCGGCGTCAATAGCCGTCGAAGTCGCCGGTGATCGTGGCCCACCGCGACGGCGGCGGCGCGTCGCTGCCGCAGCCCCGGGCGACGAACGGGATCGTCCCGCCGGAGAGGAAATACGCGCGCCGCAGCAGCGGCAGGAGGTCGCCGCGCGAGCAGATCGCCTCGAGGCGCCAGGCGCCCGCGCCCCGCGCGCGGTCGATCGCCGCGGCCAGCGCGGCCGAAAGCCCGTCGCGGTTGGACCCCAGAAGCTCCATCAACCCGGCACGCTTGTTGGCGCGCGGCCCCCAGCTTGGATCGCGCATGCCCCAGACGCAGGCGGCGGCCGCGCGCCCACCGCGCCGCGCCGTCAGCCACTCGTAGCCCATCGCCGCTTCGGGCGCGTAGCGCCAATGCAGCTCGGCCGGGCTGCGGTGGATGCGGCACTCGCCCGGCGGCGGCGGCGCCCGGGCATCCAGCAGCGCCGCCAGCTCGTGCTCGGCGGGCGGTTCCGGCGAGACATCCCAGCCGCGCGCGCCGCCATGCGGCAGCAGGTCCGCGACCCGGTCGAGCAAGGTGCCGACGAGGCCCGGCTTGCGGACCGATGGGCGCAGCCATCGCACGTGCCGCGGCGAATTGCCGAGGTACTGGAAGCCCTGCGACTTCATGAACATCGGCAGGCTGGTCTGGTTGGGGAAGCCGTAGACGACCTCGATGCCGCGGGCCGCCGCCATGTCGCGCGCCTTGGCCGCCAGCAGGCCGAACAGGCCGCGCCCGCGCGCGCGGGGATGCACCATCGTGTCGATCGACTGGCAGGCCTTGAAGCGCCGCCCATCCAGCACCGCCTCGGTCGGCAGCAGCGCATTCAGGCCCGCGATGCCCTCGTCGTCCTCGCCGACCGCGAGCACGGCCGGCTCGTCCGCGCGCCCGAAGAACCGCCATTGGTCATGCGCCAGCGGCCGCTCGCCCTGCTTGACGGCGTCGAACAGCGCGCGGATGCCCGCCAAGTCCCCGGGCACTGCGGCGCGCCATCGCCACGCGGCATCGGCCATCGCGCCGCCGCTCAGTTCGGGTCCAGCTCGGAATCCCAGTACAGGAAGTCGCGCCAGCTCTCGTGCAAATAATTGGGCGGGTAACCCCGCCCATTTTCCTGCAATTCGAAACTCGTCGGCTGGAACGGACTGGTGCGTGGGAACATCCCGCACTCATTGGGCAGGCGGCTGCCTTTCGCGAGATTGCACGTGCCGCAGGCGGTGACCACGTTGGTCCATACCGTCTGGCCGCCGCGCGAGCGGGGGACGATATGGTCGAAGGTCAGGTCGTTGGCGACGTGGCGCTCGCTGCAATACTGGCAGGTGAAGCGGTCGCGCAGGAACACGTTGAACCGCGTGAACGCCGGACGGCGCGCGGTCGGGATGTAGTCCTTGAGCGCGATCACGGACGGCAGCCTGATCTCGAAGCTCGGGCTGCGCACCACGCGGTCGTATTCCGAGACGATGTTGACCCGGTCCAGGAACACCGCCTTGACCGCTTCCTGCCAGGACCACAGGGACAGCGGGAAGTAGCTGAGCGGCCGGAAATCGGCGTTCAGCACCAGGGCGGGGCAGCTTTCGACCGAAACAGACACGACGTCTTCCGTCTCCGCTTCTGGCATCAGCATCTTGAAGAAATTAATAGCCGAGCCGGCGAAAAATCACAACATCTGGTGTTTTACGAGCCCTTGTCCGTTCGATGACAGCAAATGCAAATCGAACGCGAAGGAGGCGCGGGACAGCGCGGGCAGGAGGCGGGAACGGCGCGGTTTTTATCCGCGCATCGCCAATCCCTTGGCGATGATGCGGGTGGTCTGCTCCCACATGCCCAGCGATCCGACATCGCGGGGATCGAACCAGGCGGCATCCATCGCGTCGTCGCCCGCGACCGGTGCGCCCGCGCGCCATTCGGCCAGCACCTCCACGAGCGTGTAGTGGAAGCGCACGCGGCCGTCCGCGTCGGGGGTGATCGCGTCGACGATATCGATGATCGAGATCGGCTCGATCGCGACCGCGCATTCCTCGCGCACCTCGCGCACCGCGGCCTGGAACACGGTCTCGCCCAGCTCCTGCAGCCCGCCCGGCAGGCTCCATTGCCCCAGCCGCGGGGGCTTGCCGCGCCGGATCAGCAGCACCTGGTCGGCGCGGAAGACGACCACGCCGATGCCGACCATCGGGCGGTCGGGATACTCGCGGTTCACGCCTCCTGTCCGCGTCGTGGCGTCACGCCATGTACTGGCCGCCGTTCACCGTCAGCGTCGAGCCGGTGATGAAGCCGGCCTCGTCGGCCGCCAGGAACGCCACGCAGCGCGCGATCTCCTCAGCTTCGCCGAGCCGGCCCACCGGGATCATGCCCACGATCTTCTGCAGGATCGGCTCGGGCACGGCGCGCACCATGTCGGTCGCGATGTAGCCCGGCGCGATCACGTTGGCGGTGATCCCCTTGTTCGCGTTCTCCTGCGCCAGCGCCTTGGTGAAGCCGATCGTGCCGGCCTTGGCCGCGGCGTAGTTGGTCTGGCCGATCTGGCCCTTCTGGCCGTTGATCGAGCCGATGGTGATGATGCGGCCGAAGCTGCGTGCCCGCATGCCCTCGATCACCGCGCGGGTCATGTAGAACAGCGAGTTCAGGTTGGTATCGATCACCGCGTGCCACTGCTCGGGCGTCATGCGGTGCAAGGTGGTGTCGCGGGTGATGCCCGCGTTGTTGACCAGGATGTCCACCGGGCCCAGCTCGGCCTCGACCTTGGCGATGCCGGCCTTGCAGTCCTCGAACTTGCCGACGTCCCACTTGTAGACCGCGATGCCGGTCGCGGCCTTGAACTTGGCCGCCGCCTCGTCGTTGCCGTGATAGGTGGCGGCGACCTTGTACCCGGCCGCCTTCAGCCCCTTCGAGATCGCCTCGCCGATGCCTCGGCTGCCGCCGGTGACGACTGCCACGCGGGCCATGATGTGCTCCCCC
>JADLEG010000302.1 GCA_020846275.1 Alphaproteobacteria bacterium | reverse complement strand
TCAGGGCCGGCGCCGGGCCGTTAACAGCCGAGAGGAGATCAGACGCGATGGCGTTCTACGAGAACGTGTTCGTCGTTCGCCAGGACGTGGCGAGCACCCAGGTCGAAGCCCTGGTCGAGACCTACGCCACCCTGCTCAAGGACAATGGCGGCACCGTCGCCAAGAAGGAATTCTGGGGCCTGCGCGGGCTCGCCTACCGGATTCGCAAGAACCGCAAGGCGCATTTCGTGCTGATGAACCTGGACTGCCCGCCGGCCGCCGTGGTCGAGCTGGAGCGCAACATGCGCCTCAACGAGGACGTGCTGCGCTACATCACCGTGCGCGTCGACGCGCTGGAGGAAGGCCCGTCGGCGATGATGCAGAAGCGCGACGACCGCGACGATCGCGGCCCGCGCGGCGACCGGCCGCGTCGCGACGGCCGCCGCGGCTTCGGCGGCGGCTTTGAGGGCGGCCCCGAGCCGCAGGCCCAGGAAGGAGACCGCGCATGACCGCCTCCGCCGCTCCGGCCCGCACCGGCGGGCGCCGCCCGTTCTTCCGCCGCCGCAAGAGCTGCCCGTTCTCGGGCCCGAACGCGCCGAAGATCGACTTCAAGGACGTCCGCCTGCTGCAGCGCTTCATCTCCGAGCGGGGCAAGATCGTGCCCAGCCGCATCACCGCGGTGTCGGCGAAGAAGCAGCGCGAACTGGCGCAGGCGATCAAGCGCGCGCGATTCCTGGGCCTCCTGCCCTACATCCTGCGCTAGGCGCCGGCGGCGCCGAGCCGATCGCAAGGAACGCGGCGATGTCGCCCGCTTTCCGCTTCTGGGCCCTGGCGCTAGGCGCCGGGCTGCTCAGCGGCGCGTTCTACCTGGCCGTCGCCTACAGGCCGTTCGCTTCCATGCCGCTGCTCTACTTCGCGCAGTTCCCGCTGTTCGTCGCCGGGCTCGCGGGGGGCGCAACCGCGTCGCTGGTGGCGGGGATCGCCGCCGGCTCGCTGGTCATGACGCACGAGTTCGGCATCGCGCTCTCCCTGCTCTTCGGCGCCGTCTTCATCGTGCCGGTGCCGATCCTGGTGCGCCAGGCGCTGCTGGCGCGCACCGGCTCGCTAGGCGGCGTGGAGTGGTATCCGCCGGGATTGCTGACCGGCTGGCTGGTGGGCATCGGCTTGGCGCTGTTGGGCCTGGGCAGCGTCGTCATCGGACTGCAGGGCGGGATCGAGGCCTATGCGCGCCAGAGCGCGGGGTTCACGGTCGATCTGCTGGGCCAGATGATCCAGCAGCCGCCGTCGCCCGGCGAGCGCGCCCGCGCGGTCGACCGCTTGTCGGCGCACCTGCTGGGCGCCGCCGTCGCCGTGGTCATGGTCGTGACGGTGATAAACGCTACGTTGGCGCAGGGACTCCTGATGCGCTTCGGCTGGAATCGCCGGCCGGCGCCGGACATGGCCGCGTTGGACCTGCCGCCGCACGTGCCGTTGCTGGCGCTTGGCTGCCTGGCGGCAGGAATGCTGCTGCCGGGAGACCTTGGCTACGTGCTGCGCAACGCCCTGCCGGTGCTGCTGGCGGGCGGGCTCTTGGCAGGACTTGCAGTGGCGCACGCGGCGATGCGCCGGTTGAACGGACGGTCGTGGATGCTGGCCCTGCTGTACATGGTGGCCATCTTCATGGGCCTGCCGATGTTCCTTCTGATGGCGATCGGCATGGCCGAGCCGTTCCTCAAACTGAAGCGGCGCATGCTGGCCGCCGCCTAGGCAAAGATTGGTCGATCGGAGATCCCGGCCGGGTCCGGGACAGTGGAGCGTTCAGATGAGTGTCATGCAAGTTGTCCTGTTGGAGCGCGTCGAGAAGCTGGGGCAGATGGGCGACGTCGTGCGGGTGAAGCCCGGCTTCGCGCGCAATTTCCTGCTGCCGCAGAAAAAGGCGCTGCGCGCGACCAAGGAGAACATGGAGCGCTTCGAGAAGCAGCGCGCGCAGCTCGAGGCCAACAACCTGAAACTCCGGGGCGAGGCCGAGGCCGTCGCCAAGAAGCTGGACGGGCTGAGCATCGTGCTGGTGCGCCAGGCCGGCGAAACCGGCCAGCTCTACGGCTCGGTCACCGCGCGCGACATTGCCGAGGCGGTGAGCGCCGCCGGCTTCACCGTCGATCACCGCCAGGTGCGCATCGATCGCCCGATCAAGCTGCTGGGGCTGGTGCAGACCCGCGTGATGCTGCATCCCGAGGTCGCGTCGACCATCACTGTCAACGTGGCGAAGTCCGAGGAGGAAGCCGAGCGCCAGGCCGCCGGCGAGGCCCCGGCCGCGGAGGAAATCTTCGAGACCGCGCCGGTCGCAGCCGAGCCAGCCGCGGGCGAGGCAGCGCCGGAAGCGAAGGCCGAGGGCGACAAGCCCGCCAAGGCGAAGAAGGCCAAGAAATCCGCCGAAGCCAAGGCCGAGGCGAAGGCCGAAGCCAAGGGCGATGCCCCGGCAGCCGAAGGCGAGGACAAGCCCAAGGCCAAGAAGGGCAAGGGCAAGAAGGCCAAGGCCGACGACGGGGAATAGGCCGCGCCGGCCGGTCTCCCTGTCCGGCCCCGCAGCAAGCATGGCACTTCGGCCGACCCCGCGCCGCCCCGGCGCGGGGTTATTGCTTCGGGGGAATCGCCATCTCCGGGGAACCTCTTGCCAACCCCGGCATTGTTTAGAATAATTCTTCTATAGCGTGCCGGCGCGAGAGCGCCGCATCGCCTCGACCGTCGGCCGCTATTTGCTGGTGGAGTGATGGCTATGCGGATGTTGTCGCATTTCCTGCGACGGATGATCCGCGCCGGCAGGCTCGAGCTGACGGACGCGGACGGTCGCACGCATATCTTCCAGGGCGCGCCGGGACCCACGGTCGCAATCCGGCTGCACGATCGCCGGCTGCATTGGCTCCTGGCACTGTCGCCCCGCCTGGCGGCGGGCGAAGCCTACATGAATGGCACGCTGACGATCGAGAAGGGCGACATCTTCGCCTTTGTCGACCTCTGCGCCATGAACTACTGGGGCTATGCCACGCATCCGCTGGCGCGCATCGGACTCGTTCTGGGCTGGCTGGCGCGTCCCTTCGTGCAGTTCAACCCGATCCGGCGCGCGCGCCGCAATGTGGCGCATCACTACGACCTGTCGGACGAGCTCTACGCGCTGTTCCTCGATAGCGACCGGCAATATTCCTGCGCCTATTTCACCGAGCCGGGCGTGGGGCTGGAGCAAGCCCAGGAGGACAAGAAGCGGCATATCGCCGCCAAGCTGCTGCTGAAGCCGGGCATGAAGGTGCTGGACATCGGCTGCGGCTGGGGCGGGCTGGCGCTGTTCCTGGCCGAGCGCTGCGGCGTGGAGGTGCTGGGCATCACCCTGTCCGAGCACCAGCTCGCCATCGCGCGCAGCCGGGCCGCGGCCAAGGGTCTCTCCGAACGCGCGCGGTTCGAGCTGATGGACTATCGCCAGCTCGACGGCCAGTTCGACCGCATCGTGTCGGTCGGCATGTTCGAGCATGTCGGCGTGCCGCAGTACCGCGCCTTCTTCGACCAGATCATGGCGCTGCTGCGGCCGGACGGGATCGCGCTGCTGCATTCGATCGGCTGCATGTGGGGTCCGCACGCGATCGACCCATGGATCGACAAGTACATCTTCCCCGGCGGGTACATCCCCGCGCTGTCCGAGGTGATGCCGGCCGTGGAGCGCAGCGGGCTCTACGCCACCGACATCGAACTGCTCTATCCGCACTATGCCGAGACGATCAAGGCCTGGCGGACGAACTTCGCCGCCAACCGGGCTCGCGCCGCGGCGCTCTACGACGAGCGGTTCTGCCGGATGTGGGAGTTCTACCTGTCCTGCAGCGAGATGGCGTTCCGCCGGCTGAACCACATGGTGTTCCAGATGCAGCTCGCCCGCGACCCCTTTGTGGTGCCACGCACGCGCGACTACATCCAGGCGACCGAGCGCGATCTGAAGCCGCGCCGGCCCACGCTGGTGCCGGATCGCGCGGCAGGTTGAGGAGCGCCGCCCGCGTCTCGCCTCTCGCGTGATAGCCGGATTTGAGCGAGGGACTCCTGCCGACGAATCACCAGCACCATCGCGCGGCGACGGACGGAAAAACCCGACCAGTCGGCGCAACTTCGGGCGCGCGCGGAGATCAATTGCCGCAGGCCTCCGCGAATTTCGCAAATGCAAGCCCTATCGTCGCGAAGTTTTCCCCGATATCCTTGTTTGTCCCCGTGATGGGAGATAGCGCGCGCGCATCGGGCTCGCTAGCGTGCGATGTGGCCGTTCGATGTAGCTGATGTTGCATCGTCCGTCACATTCCCTCCCCGGGCGCCCGCGATATCGGCGCCGAGACGACCTGAACGAAGCCCGACTGGAAGCAATGGAACCTTCGCGTACGGACAACAACGTCACGCCGCTGCGCGGCATCGACGGCGGACCGGCGCCCCGCACGCCGCCGCGCAACCTCGAGGCCGAGCAGGCGCTGCTGGGCGCCATCCTGATGAACAACCGCGCCTATGAGCGCGTGTCGGAGTTCCTGCGCCCCGAGCAATTCAGCGACCCGGCGAACGGCAAGATCTACCAGGCCATGGCGCGGCTGATCGATGCCAACCAGATCGCGGACGTCGTCACCCTCAAGGCGCTGTTCGAGCGCGACCAGGAATTGAGCGACATCGGCGGCATCGGCTACCTGGCGCGGCTAGCAGGCTCCGCCATCACCATCGTCAATGCCGAGGATTACGGCCGCACCATCCACGACGCGCATATCCGCCGCCAGTTGATCGATGTCGGCGAGCAGATGGTCAACCACGCCTATGGCGCGGACATGGAGCTCAGCGGGGTCGACCAGATCGAGAAGTCGGAGCAGCAGCTCTTCGACCTGGCGTCGGTCGGCCAGGCCGAGGGGGGCTTCAAGCCGATCGAGACGGCGCTCAAGACCGCGATCGGCATGGCCGAGGCGGCGTTCAAGCGCGCCGGCCACGTGGTCGGCGTCACCACCGGCTTCCGCGACCTCGATGCGCGGCTGGGCGGCCTGCATCCCTCGGACCTGATCGTGCTGGCCGGCCGCCCGGCCATGGGCAAGACGGCGCTGGCCACCAACATCGCCTATAACGCCGCCCGCGCGCGGCTGGAGCGCGGCGACGAGGAGGGGGCGGTGGTCGGCTTCTTCTCGCTGGAAATGTCGTCCGAGCAGCTCGCCACCCGTCTTCTGGCCGAGCGCGCGGAGATCGCCTCTGATCGCATCCGCCGCGGCGCCATCAGCCACGAGGAGTTCCCGCGCGTCGTCCAGGCGGCGCAGGAGCTGCACCGCCTGCCGCTGCATATCGACGACACGCCGGCCTTGACTGTCAGCGCGCTACGCACCCGTGCGCGGCGCCTGAAGCGCCAGCGCGGGCTGGGGCTGATCATCATCGACTACCTGCAGCTCGCCCAGGCCGGCAAGGCCAGCCGCAGCGAGAACCGCGTGCAGGAAATTTCGGAGATCACCCGCGGGCTGAAATCGCTGGCCAAGGAACTCAACGTCCCGGTGATCGCGCTGTCGCAGCTCAGCCGCGCCGTCGAGCAGCGCGAGGACAAGCGTCCGCAGCTCGCGGACCTGCGCGAATCGGGCTCGATCGAGCAGGACGCCGACGTGGTGATGTTCATCTATCGCCACGAATACTACCTGCAGCGCGAAGAACCGCAGAAGCGCGCGGACGAGAGCGACGAGAAATTCAACGACCGCGTGGAACGCTGGCAGCAGCGCGCCGAGGAGGCGCACAACCGGGCCGAGGTGATCATCGGCAAGCAGCGCCACGGGCCGACCGGCACGGTCAACCTGTTCTTCGACGGCAACTTCACGAAGTTCGCCGACCTGGCCGACGAGGGCCGCCTGCCGGAGCAGCACTGATTCCAGGGATCAGGGGCCAGGAGCCAGAAGTCAGAGGCCGGCCATGACGAATTCTTCTAACTTCTAACTTCTAACTTCTAACTTCTAACTTCTAACTCCTAACTCCTGACCTCTGATCCCTAGACGTGCACCGGCCGCCCCTCGATCGGGTAGGCTGGGTCGTTGTAGCCGGGCGTGGTGGAGTGGCCTGCGACGACCATGCCGTCGATCAGCGCCTCGTCGTCCTTCGTGAAGCGGTGCTGGAAAACGCCGATATAGTCATCGAGCTGCTCTTGCGTGCGCGGGCCGGCGACGACGCCGGTGATGAACCTGTTGTTCAGCACCCACAGCACCGCGAACTGGGTCGCCGACATGCCGCGCTTCTCGGCATGCGCCTTGACCTTCTGCGCCAGCACCAGCGATTCCTCGCGCCACTCGGTCTGGCGCAGGCGCACGTCGTTGGTCGCGGCGCGCGTGCCTTCCTGGGGCGGCTTGCCCGGCTCGTACTTGCCGGTCAGCACGCCCCGCGCGACCGGGCTGTAGGGGAACACGCCGAGGCCGTAGTGGTTGCAGGCCGGCAGATGCTCGACCTCGGGCATGCGGTTGAAGGCGTTGTAGTAGGGCTGGCTGATCACCGGGCGATCGACGCCGGTCGCGTCGCAGATCCGCACGATTTCGGCCAGCCGCCAGGCGCGGTGGTTCGAGATGCCGAAATAGCGGACCTTGCCCTGGCGGATCACCTGGCCGAGCGCCGACACCGTCTCGTCCAGCGGCGTCTGGTGGTCTTCCTTGTGCAGATAGAGGATGTCGACATAGTCGGTGCCCAGCCGCTTCAGGCTGTGGTCGACCTCTTCCAGTATCCACTTGCGCGACAGGCCCTGGCGGTTCGGTCCGTCGCCGATCTTGTTGGCGAGCTTGGTCGCCAGTACCCAGTGATGGCGTTCCTTGGCGATGGCGCGGCCGACGATTTCCTCGGACTTGCCGTCGGTGTAGACGTCGGCCGTGTCGATGAAGTTAACGCTGGCGTCGCGCGCCCGCGCGACCATGCTGCGCGCGGTGGCCTCGTCGGTGCGGCCGCCGAACAGCATCGTGCCCAGGCAGAGCGGCGAAACCCTCAAGCCGCTGCGGCCGAGTGTGCGGTAGTTCATATCGTCCCTCCGTTGCGGCCGCCAGACTAGCTGCACTCCGCGCTCGCGCCAACGCGCCCGGGTCCATGCATCCCTCATGCACCGGCTGGGTCTGTTGACGCGCGGAGAGATACTACTGAAACTATCTCTCCTTAGAGTTTTGACTACCAAGTAGGATGTCGCCCAAGGAGGACACTCATGCCCAAGCAACGGAAATCCGCGAAACCGCGCACCGCCAAGCTGGACGCGCGCCCCGACACGGTCGACTTCCGCGACCTCGTCTACGTGCCGACCCTGGTGGAGGTGCCGGCGTACCGAACGCTCGACGAGTATTGCGCCGGCTTCCGCAAGTACAAGAACTACATCCTCGACCAGGGCCAGGAGGGCGCCTGTACCGGCTTCGGCCTGGCCGCGGTGGCGAACTACCTGCTCGCGACGCACAGGGTCGTGCCCGACCTGGAGCCGGTCAGCCCGGCGATGCTCTATGCGATGGCCCGCCGCTACGACGAATGGCCCGGCGAGACGTACGAAGGCTCGAGCGCGCGCGGTGCGATGAAGGGCTGGCACAAGCACGGCGTGTGCGCGCTGGCGCAATGGCCCTACACGAAGGGGGAACTGAACGGCGTCCTCGACGATCCGCGCGCGCAGGATGCGCGGGAACGCCCGCTCGGCGCCTATTTCCGGGTCAACTCGAAGGACATCGTCGCGATTCACGCGGCCATCGCCGAGGCCGGCATCGTCTATGCGACCGCCGACGTGCACCAGGGCTGGGACGGGGTCGGCGCGGACGGCAAGATCGTCCAGAGCAGCGTGATCACCGGGGGACATGCCTTCGCGATCGTCGCCTATGACCGCGAGGGATTCTGGATCCAGAACTCCTGGGGTTCCGGCTGGGGCAAGGGCGGGTTCGGCCACATCAGCTACGACGACTGGATGGCGAACGGCAATGACGTGTGGGTGGCGCGGTTGGGTGCGCCGGTGGTGCTGAACCGCGGCGTCGCCGCCGCCCGCGCCGGCTATGGCACGGCGCGCGAACGCTATGCCTTCGCGGACCTGCGCAAGCACATCATCAGTGTCGGCAACGACGGCAAGCCCCGGCCGAGCGGCGTTTACGGCACCACGGCCCAGGACATCACCACGATCGTCGACCAGGACCTGGGCGGGTGGCTGGCGGCGCAGAAGAAAGGCCAGCGCCGCGTGCTGCTCTACGCCCATGGCGGCCTGGTCGACGAGGACGGCGCGATCCAGCGCGTCGCCGACTACCGCCAGCCGTTGCTCGACGCCGGCATCTATCCGCTTGCCTTCATCTGGAAGACGGACGCCTGGACGACCTTCTCCAACATCCTGCAGGACGCCATGCGCGGCCGGCGGCCGGAAGGAATTCTCAGCGACGCCAAGGACTGGATGCTCGACCGGCTGGACGACACGATCGAGCCGATCGCACGGCGCCTGGGCGGCAAGGCGCAGTGGGAGGAGATGAAGGAAAACGGCACCTTGGCGACCACCGACGCAGACGGCGCCGCCCGCCTGGCGGCCCAGCGCCTCGCCGTCCTGGCCGAGCAGTACGACGACATGGAAGTGCATATCGCCGGGCATAGCGCCGGCTCGATCTTCATGGCGCCGCTGATCGAATTGTGGACGCGCAGCGGCACGGTCACATTCAAGACCGCCTATGGCCGGAAAAACGATCCCGCCACGGGCCTCGGACAGTCCATCGCGTCCTGCACGATGTGGGCGCCGGCCTGCACGATGGAGGCGTTCCTGGAATCCTACGCGCCGGCGATCAAGAGCGGCGCGATAGGCCGCTTCGGCCTGGTGACGCTCGACGACAAGACGGAGCAGGAAGACAACTGCGCCAACATCTACCACAAGTCCCTGCTCTACCTGGTGGCCCACGCGCTGGAGAAGCTCGCGGCCGACCCGCACCACGAACACGGCACGCCCTTGCTGGGCATGCAGCTCTTCATCGACGACCCGCGCTTCACGGCCGTACGCGCGTTGCTGAACTCGCCATCCTGCCGCTGGGCGCTTGCGCCCAACCGGCCCGAGGACAAGCCTGCGCTCGCGTCGCGGGCCTTGCACCATGGCGATTTCGACGACGACGAGACGACGCTGAAATCGACGCTGGCCTTCATCTTGAACCCCGGGCTGTCGCAGCCGAGCGCCATGGCCAAAACCCCGGCGCTGACGTTTGCGGCGGGGATGGCCTGCCGGCGCGACTGGCGGCACCGGCTGCAGCGCTGAGCGGCTCGCCGGGCTGCGGCCGATCGGCGACACTGCCGGTCGACCGCGCAGCCGCGATCAAATGCGCGGTTTTTTCCGCGCCGGGCGTCGGCTACACCTAGCGGCATGAGCGAGCCCTCGCTAGCCGCCGTTCTCACCATCGACCTGGACGCGGTCCGCGCGAACTGGCGGCTGCTGGGCGAGCGCACGCGGCCGGCGCCGTGCGCGGCGGTGCTGAAGGCGAATGCCTATGGGCTGGGCGCGGCGCGGGTGGGGCCGGCGCTGGCGCGCGCGGGCTGCCGCCAGTTCTTCGTGGCCCAGCTCGCCGAGGGCGTGGCGCTGCGCCAGGCGCTGCGCGACAAGACGGCCAACACCAGCATCTTCGTGCTCAACGGCGTGATGGAGTCCGAGCGCCTGTCGTTCGAGGCGCACGGGCTGGTGCCCTGCTTGAACGACCTGGGCCAGGTGGACCGCTGGGCCCAGTTCGCGCGGCGCCTGGAGCGCAAATTGCCGGCGGCGCTGCAGGTCGATACCGGCATGAACCGGCTGGGCCTGCCCGCGGCGGAGCTTGACCGGCTGGCCGGCGAGCCCGAGCGCCTGGCCGGCATCGACCTGCGCCTGGTGATGAGCCACCTGGCCTGCGCGGACGAGCCGGACCATCCGCTGAACCGCCGCCAGCTCGACCGCTTTCGTACCGCCGCCGCGCGCCTGCCGGCCGCGCGCGCGAGCCTCGCGGCCTCCTCCGGCATCTTCCTGGGGCCCGATTTCCACTTCGATCTGGCCCGTCCGGGCGTCGCGCTCTACGGCGCCAATCCGACGCCGTGGACCGCCAATCCGATGACGCAAGTCGTTCGGCTGCAAGGAAAAATCCTGCAGGTGCGTAGCGTTGACAGGGGGGAGACCGTTGGATATGGTGCCTCGCATCGCTTCATCCGGCCCCGCCGAATCGCGACGGTGGGCGTCGGATATGCCGACGGGTTTCTCCGCGCGGCAAGCGACCGCGGCGGCGCCGTGCTGGGGGGCGTGGCGGCGCCGATCGTGGGGCGGGTTTCCATGGATCTAATCACCTTGGACGTAAGCGACGCGCCGGAAGAGTTGGCGCGTCCGGGCGTCCTGGTCGACCTGATCGGCGGCGACGGCAGCGGGCGCGGCCGCAGCCTGGAAGATGTCGCGGCCGATGCCGGCACCATCCCCTATGAAATCCTGACCGCGCTGGGTCAGCGCTACGAGCGGCGCTATCTCGGCGGCATCGGCTGAGGACGGAGCGCCTTGCATCCCATCAACTTCGTCGCCCTGGTCGGCCGCGCCTTCCTGGGCTTCCTCGCCACGGCCGGACGGCTGGTGCTGTTCGCGCTCGAGGGCGTGTCGCACATCTTCCGCCCGCCCTTCTACTACCGCCTGATCTGGCGGCAGATGGTGGACATCGGCTACTACTCGCTGCCCGTCGTCGGCATGACCGGCCTGTTCGCCGGCATGGTGCTGGCGCTGCAGAGCTACACCGGCTTCGCGCGCTTCTCGGCCGAGGGCGCGGTCGCCACGGTGGTGGTGCTGTCGATGACGCGCGAGCTCGGCCCCGTGCTGGCGGGGCTGATGGTGGCCGGCCGCATCGGCGCCTCGATGGCGGCCGAGATCGGCACGATGCGCGTCACCGAGCAGATCGACGCGCTGACCACGCTGTCGACCAATCCGTTCAAGTACCTGGTGGCGCCGCGCCTGCTGGCGGCGGTCACGATGATGCCGATCCTGGTCCTGATCGCCGACATCATCGGCGTGTTCGGCGGCTACGTAGTGTCGGTCTACAAGCTGGACTTCAACGCGCCCAACTACCTCAAGCGCACCTGGGAGTTCCTGGAGTTCCAGGACGTGTTCTCGGGCCTGGTCAAGGCCTCGGTGTTCGGCTTCCTGGTCACCCTGATGGGCTGCTACCAGGGCTATAATTCCAAGCGCGGCGCGCAGGGCGTGGGCGCGGCGACGACCAACGCGGTGGTGTCGTCGTCGATCCTGATCCTGATCTTCAACTACATCATCACCGAGCTGTTCTTCTCGAAATGACCGGCACGGCCACCGCCAACGGCACCGGCGCCCCCGTCATCCAGCTGCGGGAGGTCTGCAAGGCGTTCGGGCCGAAGAAGGTGCTGAACGGCGTCAACCTGGACGTGGGCGAGCGCGAGTCGGTCGTGATCATCGGCGGCTCGGGCACCGGCAAGTCGGTGACGCTGAAATGCATCCTGGGCCTGCTGCAGCCCGACAGCGGCAGCATCAAGGTCGGCGGCGAGGAAGTGACGACGATGAGCGGCCGCGACCGCGACCGCGTCAACGCCCGCTTCGGCATGCTGTTCCAGGGCGCCGCCCTGTTCGACAGCCTGCGCGTATGGGAGAACGTGGCCTTCGCGCTGATGCAGGGCCACGGCGTGGACCGCCGCTCCGCCCGCGCCAAGGCGATCGAGAAGATGGCGCAGGTGGGCCTGGGGCCCGATGTCGCCGATCGCTTTCCGGCCGAGCTTTCCGGCGGCATGCAGAAGCGCGTCGGCCTGGCGCGCGCGATCGCCGCCGATCCGCAGATCATCTTCTTCGACGAGCCGACCACGGGGCTGGACCCGATCATGAGCGACGTGATCAACGACCTGATCGTCGAATGCGTGCGCGTGGTCGGCTGCAGCGCGCTGTCGATCACCCACGACATGGCGAGCGCGCGCAAGATCGCC
>JADLEG010000301.1 GCA_020846275.1 Alphaproteobacteria bacterium | reverse complement strand
GTGCGCGTGACCTTCGCGGTCGACGCCGACGGCCTGTTGACCGTCGGCGCGCAGGAGAAATCGACCGGCATCGAGCAGAAGGTCGAGGTGAAGCCTTCCTACGGCCTCAGCGACGACGACATGGCGCGCATGCTGCGCGAGAGCATGGAACATGGCGCCGCCGACATGGAGCGGCGCCTGCTGATCGAGGCGCGGGTCGAGGCGCGGCGCGTGCTGCTGGCCCTGGCGGCGGCCCTGAAGAAGGACCGCGCCCTGCTGGACGACCAGGAGTACGGGGGCATCGAGGCGGAGATCGGGCAGATCGAGACGGCGATCGCCGGCGAGGATCGCCACGCGATCCATGGGGCCGTCGAGCGGCTGGAGAAGCTGGTCACGCCCTTCGCCCAGCGCCGCATGGACAAGGCGTTCGCCGACGCGCTGGCGGGCCGGAGCGTCGCCAGCCTTGCTGCGACGTTTGGCGACAAGGACTAGCGGCGGGCGCATCGCTAGGGTCGCCCGCGCTGCAAGGAGAGAAGTCTGAATGCCGAAGATGACGTTCATCGAACCGAACGGGACCAGGCACGAGGTCGACGCGCCCAAGGGCCTGTCCGTCCTGGAGATCGCCCACAAGCACGGGATCGACCTGGAGGGCGCGTGCGAGGGCTCGCTCGCCTGCTCGACCTGCCACGTGATCGTGGACCCGGAATGGTACGACCTGCTGGCCGAGGCCAGCGAGGACGAGGAAGACATGCTCGACCTCGCCTTCGGGCTCACCCACACCTCGCGCCTGGGGTGCCAGATCATCATGACCGACGAGCTGGACGGGCTTACCGTCACGCTGCCCTCGGCCACGCGCAACATGATGGTCGACAAGGCGTGATACGGATCGCCGCGGGAGGCTGAACCGCCATGGGCATGCGCTGGACCGACATCCACGACATCGCGATCCTGCTCGAGGAACGGCATCCCGAGGTGGACATCATGGGCATCCGTTTCACCGACCTGTGGAAATGGGTGCAGGAACTGCCGGGGTTCGAGGACGACCCCAAGAAATCGAACGAGAAGATCCTCGAGGCGATCCAGATGGCCTGGCTGGACGAGCGCGACTAGTGGCGGCCTTCAAGGATCCCGCGCCGGCGGACAGCCGGTTCGATCGGCTGCGCGCGGCCAACCGCGAGGCCTGGGATGCGTATGTCGCGCACGCGTTCGTCCGCCAGCTCGGCGCCGGCACGCTGCCCGAGCCCGCGTTCAAGTTCTATCTGATCCAGGACTACCTGTTCCTGGTCCAGTTCGCGCGCGCCTATGCGCTTGCCGCCTACAAGAGCGACACGCTCGATGACATGCGCCAGGCCGCGCGCTCGATGCGCATCATCGTCGACGACGAGATGAGCCTGCACGTCAAGTTCTGCGCGGGCTGGGGTCTTGGCCTCGAGGACATGCTCAGGGTGCCCGAGGCGCCGCAATGCATGGCCTATACGCGCTTCGTGCTCGAGGCCGGACATGCCGGCGACATCCTCGACCTGCAGGCGGCGCTGGCGCCGTGCGTGGTCGGCTATGCCGAGATCGCCAACCGGCTGATGGCCGATCCCGCCACGCGGCTCGACGGCAATCCCTACCGCGCGTGGATCGAGGCCTATGCGGGGTCCGACTACCAGGGCGTGGCGGCCGCCGCCGTCGCGCAGCTCGACCGCCTCTATGCCCGCCGCGCCGGCCAGGGCCGCGACGCGGCCCTGGCGCGCCTGTTCGGAGCGGCCACCCGGCTCGAGGCCGATTTCTGGCAAATGGGCCTGGACGCCGCCTAGCGCCGGCCGGCTTGCGGCGCGCCGCCGCTCCAGTCGTCGCGGCGCAGGCACAGCCGCAGTTCCTCGACGTCCAGCTCCCGCTCGATCCGGTGCAGCACGTCGTCGCCGATCACCTCGTCGCGGTGCAGCTTGATCAGGCGCCGCCGCGCGGCGCCCAGCGCGGTCATGTAGAAGCCGCGATAGAGCTGCTCGTCGCCCTGCGGAACCGGCCCGCGCTGCACGACCGGTTCCACGTCGCGGTCGTTGCCGATCCACCGCAGGTCGTGCTGCAGCCTGGCGGTCATGTCCTGGGTCAGTTTGCCGGTCTCGACGTGGCGCTTCATCTCGTCCGCCGCCGCATAGGCGCTCTTCGCGCGCGCGATCTGCTCCTCCTTGTCCTGCCCGTCGTCGCGCCCGACCTTGAGCAGGCGTATCAACGGTCCCAGCGTCAGGCCCTGCAGCACCAGCGTCACGAAGATCACGCCATAGGCGAAGAACACCACCTGATCGCGGGCGGCGAACGCCATGCCGTCCGCCGTGGCGAAGGGAAGCGCCAGGGCGGCGACCAGCGACACGATCCCGCGCATCCCCGACCAGGCAACCACGGCAAGGTCGCGCCACGACCGATAGGGGCAGGCGACGCCGGCCCGCCGCGCCCACCAGATGTTCAGCGCGCCGCCGGCGAACACCCAGGCGGCGCGGATCGCGATGGCGGACAGCGCGATCGCCGCGGCCTGCAGCAGCAGCGTGCTCCATGACGCTTCGGAGAGCCGGTGCAGCACCGGGGCCAGATGCACGCCCAGCAGCACGAAGACGACGGTGTTGATCACGAAGACCAGGACGTCCCAAACGGCGAAGGCCTGGAGTCGCGTGTAGGGGGTGAAGGTCTCCGGCCCCTGCCAGCCGCGGATCAGGCCGGCGGCCACGGTCGCCAGAACCGCCGAGCCGCCCACGCTTTCCGCCGTCAGGTAGGCGGCGTAGGGCACGGTCAGCGACACCGCGATCTCGGCCGTCGAATCGTCGAGGAAGCGCTGGCCCCACGTCGCGGCCCAGCCGATCGCCAGTCCCAACGCGATGCCGATCGGGCCGCCCGTCAGGAACGCCAGCCCCGCCTCCTGCAGCGAGACGCCGCCGGCGATGACGGCCAGCACCGCGAACTTGTAAAGCACCAGCGCCGCCGCGTCGTTCACCAGGCTTTCGCCCTCGATCACCGTGGCGACCTTCTTGCGCACCGTCACCCGGCGCATCACGGCCGTCGCCGCCACCGCGTCCGGCGGCGAGACGATGGCGCCCAGCAGCAGCGCCGCGGCCCAGGACATCTCGGGCGCCACCAGCTTCGCCGTCGCGGCCACGGCCACCGCCGTGGCCAGCACCAGCCCCACCGCCAAGGTGGCGATGCCCTGCAGGTTGCGCCGGAAATCGCGCCACGAGGTGAACAGCGCGGCATGGTAGAGGATCGGCGGCAGCACGACAGTCAGCAGCAGCTCGGGGTTGATCGCGACCACCGGCAGGCCGGGCGCGCTGCCGACCAGCAGCCCGCCGATCACCAGCGCGATCGGATAGGGGATCTGCAGCCGCCGGGCCGCCAGCCCGACCGCGAGGCCGCAAAGGACAAGTCCAAGGATCAATTCCATCGACGTTCCCGGCGCCAGCCGGCCACATTGCGCCGGAACCGTCAACGCGCCGGCGACGCCGACGTGCCGCCGACGGGCGTGAACCGCTTCACAGCGTTAAATGAGGCACCGCCCTATTCTTGCCACATGGTTCAAACCCAACGAAGGGGGTGTGCCATGACGAGGCCCCAGATGCTCATGCTCGCCGGCGCCGCGGCCGTCACGATCGCAGCGGTCGCAGCCCAGCCGTCAACGCCGTCGCTGCTGCCCTCGCGCGACAATCCCTACACGGTGGGCCGGGTGATCGCCCAGATGCCGGTGCGGGCCGAAAGCCCGCAGCGACGCTAGGGCGGGCGCTACTTGAACGTGGCGTTCAGCATGCCGAGCAGGTGCTCGCCGCCGGTGATCGGCTTGTGCTTGGGCGGGTTGCCGGGGCCCTGGCAGCTCGGCAGGCATTCGATCACCGCGTCGAAGTCGGGGTCGAAGAAGAACGGGATCGAGTAGCGCTCCTTGCCCGACCGGTTGATCACGCGATGGGGCGTGGCCTGGAAGCGCTCGTTGGTCCAGCGCGCCATCTGGTCGCCCAGGTTGATCACGAAGGCGCCGGGGATCGGCGGCGCCTCGATCCACTGGCCGGCCGAGTTGCGAAGCTGCAAGCCGCCCACCTGGTCCTGCGCCAGGATGGTCAGGCAGCCATAGTCGCTGTGCGCCCCGCAGCCGATCTCGCGCTCGTCGATCATCCCTTTCTGCGGCGGATAGTGCAGCAGGCGCAGATAGGCGAGAGGCTTTTTCGTCTTGTCGGCGAACCAGTTCTCGTCAAGGTCGAGCGACAGCGCCATGCCGCGCAGCAGCGTCTTGGCCAACTCCTCCATCGCCGCGTAGTAGCCGAGAATCGATGCCCGGAATCCCGGCAGATCGTCCGGCCACTGGTTGGGCCCGTGCAGGGGCTTGCCCGCGCGCACATCGGGGTCGTCCGGCCCCAGTTCGCGCATCAGGTCGAAGCCTTCCTTCAGGTCGCCCATGGCGGTGACGTCGGTCTTCTCCTCCTTCAAGGGGAAGTAGCCGCGGTAGTTGGCCGAATCCTTCAGCGGAATCTTCATTTTCGCCGCCAGCGGCAGGGCGAAGAAGCGCTTGGCCTCGGCAAAGGTGTGGTCGATCAGGTCCTGGGGCACGCCGTGATTGGCGATATAGATGAAGCCGATTTCCTCGCAGGCCCGGCCGATCGCATCGGCGGTGCGCCGCTTGCCGGCCGGATCGCCCGACCGCAGGGGCCCCAAGTCGATCACGGGAACACTGTCGAACGGCACGCGTTGCGCGCCAATGCCGGCCGCCGTCCGCTCTTTGAGGCCAAACGCAACGGTCATCGTCTGCTCCGCCAGATCGTTCGCCTACGAACGATTCAACCCTGCGGGCAGCCCGGCGTCAAGGGTGTGTATAGTGTAGCCATGGACCGGGGTGCCGGACCGGGGCGAGGATCGAGCCGCCCGGCAGGACTGCGTATCGTCCAGCCGAGGACACGTCGATAGGGAGCGCGGAATGGATGCCGACGAACTGCGCGCGCTGCAGGCGCCGCTGAAGAGCAAGTACCGCGAGAATCCGCATGCCGGGCTCGTGACCCTGCATGCCGAGGGCCTGCTGGACCAGGGCCAGCTCGCCTGCCGGGTCGAGACCAGCCGGGCGCTGGTCGAGGCGGGCTTGCACCCCGCGACGGGCGGCAACGGCTTCCAGGCCTGCTCCGGCGACATGCTGCTGGAAGCGCTGGTGGCCTGCGCTGGTGTTACGCTGAGCGCGGTGGCGACGGCGCTGGGCATCACCGTCAAGGGCGGGCGCGTGCTGGCCGAGGGCGACCTCGATTTCCGCGGCACGCTGGGCGTGGCGAAGGACGCGCCGGTGGGCTTCCGCGACATCCGCTTGCGCTTCGACGTGGATTGCGACGCCACCGGCGAGCAGCTCGAAACGCTGCTGAAGCTGACCGAGCGCTACTGCGTGGTCTACCAGACCTTGTCGCGGCCGCCGGCCATGACGCTGTCGCTGAACGATTAACCATTCGCCGGGCCGCCTTGTAACGCCCGCGGTTCAGCCTATATTCCCGGCGCCATGAATTCCCTGGGCATCGACAAGCGTCCGGGCGACACCCGCGTGGTGGTCGCCATGTCGGGCGGCGTGGACAGCGCCGTGACCGCGGCGCTGCTGGCCGAGCAGGGCTACGACGTGGTGGGCGTCACGCTGCAGCTCTACGACCAGGGCGCGGCCGCGCCGGCCCGGGCCAGGTCGTGCTGCGCCGGCCAGGACATCCACGACGCGCGCCGAGCGGCGGGCAAGATCGGCATCCCGCACTACGTGCTGGACTACGAAAGCCGGTTCAAGCAGAGCGTGATCGACGACTTCGTCGACACCTACCTGGCGGGCGCGACGCCGGTGCCCTGCGTGCGCTGCAACCAGACGGTCAAGTTCCGCGACCTGCTGGCGACCGCGCGCGAGCTGGGCGCCGAGGCGCTGGCGACGGGGCACTACGTGCGGCGCGTTGCGGGCGAGCGTGGCCCCGAATTGCACCGCGCCGCCGATCCCGTGCGCGACCAGAGCTATTTCCTGTTCGCCACGACGCGCGCGCAGCTCGACTTCCTGCGCTTTCCGCTGGGCGACATGCGCAAGGACGAAACCCGCGCGCTGGCCAGGCGCTTCGCGCTCGACCTGGCGGAGAAGCCCGACAGCCAGGACATCTGCTTCGTGCCGGACGGCAACTACCAGCGCGTGATCGAGCGCCTGCGCCCCGCCGCGGTCGAGCCGGGCGACATCGTGCATGTCGACGGCACCGTACTGGGGCGCCATGCGGGGGTCGCGCATTTCACGGTGGGGCAGCGCCGCGGCCTGGCGATCGACCGCAAGCCGCGCGGCCAGGGCGATCCGCTGTTCGTGGTCGCGATCGACGCCGCCGCGCGGCGGGTGGTGGTCGGGCCGCGCGCGGCGCTGGCGCGCGAGCGGGTCGTGGTCGGCGAGGTGAACTGGCTGGCCGATCCGCCCGCCGCGGGCGCCGCCCTGCGCGTCGCGGTGAAGCTGCGCTCGACGAGCGCGCTGCAGCCCGCCGCGGTCGTGGCGACGGCGGACGGGATGGGCGCGGTGGTGACGCTCGACCATCCGGCCGAGGCCGTGGCCCCCGGCCAGGCTTGCGTCCTCTACGCCGGCGAGCGGGTGCTCGGCGGAGGCTGGATCCGGCGAGCCGAGGCGGCGCCCGCAACGGCGTCCGACCCGCCCGTTTCCAGCCAGGCCGCCGAATGGCCCAGTCGCCGCCCGGGCTCCGGGGGCAGGTTTGCTTGACAGGGCAGGAGCTTCGCCTTAAGCCCTGCCGTCGCGTTGGCGGGGTAGCTCAGGGGTAGAGCAGGGGAATCATAATCCCTTGGTCGGGGGTTCAAATCCCTCCCCCGCTACCATCATTACCGCCTGGGGGTGTTCTCCGGGCGTTCTGGTGGGCGGCGTTGCCAGTCCAATTCCGCATTGCACGCCTCTCTCGCCCTGAAGCGCACCGCCAGTATCAATCGGTCCGGCCCGGGGCGAGCCCCGGGCACGCGACGGGTCGCCGGAGATCGGGAACCCACGCGCGCCCGTTGAGTTCAGCGCCCGGGGGAAATGGACAGGCGCGGTGCCAGTCGGTGGAAGGACCATTCGCGGCGCGCGCCGGCCGGATTGCGTGTCACCGCGGTGCACAAACATGTTTGCCCTTGAAACGTCGTGGTGGGAGCTCGTCCTTCGTGCCGCACTGGTCTATTTCGCCATTCTTGGTCTGTTGCGTCTCGTCGGCAAGCGCCAAGTCGGCGAGATGGCGCCATTCGATATCGTCGTGCTCACCCTGATCAGCGCGTCAGCTTCGAAGGCACTGCGAGCTGACGACGGATCGATCACCGCCGCCGTCATTGCGATAGCGACCATCCTCGCGCTCAACACAGGGATCGCCCTCGTGCGGCTGCGGGCGCCGGCGATCGAACGGCTGCTGGAGGGTCGGCCGACCTTTCTTGTTCGCAATAGCAAGGTCGAGGAAGAGGCACTGCGGTCCGAGCGCATGTCGCGCGACGATTTGATGCTGGCGCTTCGCGAGCATGGGTGCTTCGACCTCGATGACGTCGAATACGCCGTGCTGGAGACGACCGGAACTGTTTCGGTCAAAAAGCACAAGCGGACGAGCTAGAACCGCGGTTTGAAGGTGACAAATGGTTGCTGATCTCGGCGCGCTGGAGCCGATCGACAAAGAGACGGGCGCATTGCAAATGGTCGTGGAATGCCCTCGCGGCGCTTCCGTGAAGTTGAAGTACGATGACGCGCGGCGAATTTTCACGGTGTCGCACGCGTTGGCGCTCGGCATCACCTACCCGTTCGATTGGGGCTTTGTTCCCGGCACGCTCGGCGACGACGGCGACCCGCTTGATGCTCTTGCGATCCACGATACGGCGACGTATCCGGGCGTCGTTCTGCCTTGTCGGCTGTTGGGCATGGTAGACGTGATCCAGAATGACGGCGCGGGCAAGGAAAGCAATCCACGCCTGATCCTGGTGCCCACCTGGCACGATCGTCTGGGCGAGCTGGAAAAGGCGGCGGGCCTTCCCCGACGCCTTCGCCAGGAGATCGAGCAGTTCTTCCTGAGCGCGACATTTTTCACGGGTAAAGAGGTGCGCGTGAGAGGGTGGCACGGGCGAAAGCGCGCGGAGAAAGTCCTGCGCGCGGGTATGCAGAAATTCAGTCCGCGCCCCTGAGGCACGGGCCCGGCATCACGCTGGCGATGCGATCCCCAGTCAAATCCCAAAGTGGCCTGGGCAACTCTCTCTCGGGCTCGCCGCCGTCGGCGCGCGTCAGTTTGCGCGGATCAGCTCCGGAAGGATGTAGAGCGCGAAAGCCATGATCGTGCTGAGGGTCGTCGCGACGCCAAGCATCAGCAGTAGTGCAGTCGGCATTGTCCATCCCCATCCTGGAAGGAAGGGTGGATGCCTAACATGATTCGCGAAAAAAGAGAATATTTGTAACACATCGCGCATTTCTGCGTATTAACCGTGATTCGCAACTCGCGTCAGTAGCGCTAGACCTCGGCTTCCACATGGAAATTCGCGGCGGCTTTGGCGGTTTGCCCGGGTGCCAGCACGATCATGCCGGTGTTTTGCCGCCCGTCGGCAGCCAGGTTGAACGCATCCGTGATGTGGGTAACCGGCTCGACGCAGAAAAAATCCTGGCCGGGCGGGGTGAAGATCACCAGGAAGTCGAACGGCGCCGCCGACGTCATGGTCAGCATGGCGCGATGCTCCGGCCACGCGATGCGGGCGCGGTGGGACCAGCCGGCATAGACGCAGTCCACCGCCGTCGCGGACGGCACGATGCCGCGGCCCGGATCGTGGCCAGGGGGCGGAGGCGACACCAGGCGCAGCGGCATCACCTCGGCATCCGCCTCCCACATGCCGGCGACCGTGGCGTCCACGCGGCTGCGCGGGGTGCGCGGGAAGTAGGGATGCAGGCCCATGCCCGCGGGCATCGATTCGCGTCCCGTGTTCGCGACCTCCATCGTGATGGCGAGCGCATCCGGCGCGAGATGGAATTCCTGGCGCGCGCGGAACGGGAAGGGCCAGGCGCTTCCGCTCTCGCGGAATTCCAGCACCGCGCGATCGGCCGCCTGCTCCGCCACGTCCCACGCGCCGAGGCAGCCGAAGCCGTGGCGGAAATGCGCGCCGTAGCGCTCGACGCGCGGAAGCTCGACCGTGCGTCCGTTGAAGCGGAAGCGGCTGTCGCGGACGCGGCTGGAGAAAGGCACCAGCGGAAAGCAGGCGGTATCGCCCGGCTGCTTCGGCACGCCGGCGGTGGGCCGGAACCAGTCGATCCGCCGCGGGCCGATCTGCGATGTGTAGCTGAGGATCGTGCCGCCGAAGGCCGGCGCCAGCACCAGCCGCGCGTCGCCGGCGGCAAGTTCCAGCGTCGCAATGCCCTGGTCCATGATTTCCCCGCCCCGTGATTGCGCTTAAGACTATCGCGGCCATGTCGGACCAACAAACCCTGCCCGTCGATGCCGTGCTGCCGCAACTCACGGCGGCGCTCGATGCAGGACCGTCCGCGGTGCTGGTGGCGCCGCCCGGCGCGGGCAAGACCACGCGCGTGCCGCCGGCGCTGCTCGACCGGCCATGGCTGGGCAACGGCCGCGTGGTGATGCTGGAGCCGCGCCGGCTGGCGGCGCGCGCGGCGGCGGACTACATGGCCCGCCGGAAGGGCGAGGCTGTGGGCGAGACGATCGGCTACCGCGTGCGCATGCAATCGCGCGTCGGGCCGCGCACGCGCATCGAGGTGGTGACGGAAGGCCTGTTCACGCGGCGCATCCTGGCCGACCCGTCGCTCGACGGCGTGGCCTGCGTGATCTTCGACGAGTTCCACGAGCGCAGCCTGGACGGCGACCTGGGCCTGGCGCTGGCGGTCGACGCGCAGGGCGCGTTGCGCCCTGACCTGCGGATCCTGGTGATGTCGGCGACCATCGATGGCGCGCGCGTGGCGGCGCTGCTGGGCGACGCGCCGGTGATCGAGAGCGCCGGCCGCGTCTTTCCGGTCGCGACGCGCTATCTCGGCCGCGATCCGCGCCGGCCGATCGAGCCGCAGATGGCCGATGCCGTGCTGGCGGCGCTGGCCCGGGAATCCGGCTCGATCCTGGCCTTCCTGCCGGGCGCGCGCGAGATCCGGCGCACCGAGACCTTGCTGCGCGAACGCATCGCCGACCCGTCGGTCGAGCTGGCGCCGTTGCATGGCACGCTCGAGCCTGCGGCACAGGATCGCGCCATCGCCCCGGCGGCGGCGGGCAGGCGCAAGGTCGTGCTGGCGACCTCGATCGCCGAGACCAGCCTGACGATCGAGGGCGTGCGCGTCGTCGTCGATTCCGGCCTGGCCCGCGTGGCGCGCTACGACCCGGAAACCGGATTGACCGGGCTTGCGACGGTGCGCGTTTCGCGTGCCTCGGCCGACCAGCGGCGCGGGCGCGCCGGGCGCACCGAGCCGGGCGCCTGCTGCCGCCTGTGGGACGAGGCGGAGAATCGCGGCCTCCCGGCCTTCGCGCCGCCGGAAATCCTCGAGGCGGACCTGGCGCCGCTGGCCCTTGCGCTGGCCGAATGGGGCGTCGCCGATCCGGCTGCGCTCAAGTTCCTCGACCCGCCGCCGGCGGGCGCGTTCGCCGAGGCGCGGGCATTGCTGCGCGAGCTGAACGCGCTGGACGAACAGGGCCGCCTGACCGCGCAAGGCCGTGCCTTGGCGATGCTGCCGCTGCCGCCCCGCCTCGCGCACATGCTGGTCGAGGCCGGCGCGCGCGGGCAGGGGACGCTGGCGGCGCAGATCGCCGTGCTGCTGACCGAGCGCGGGCTGGGCGGCCGCGATGCCGACCTGCGCCATCGCCTCGGCCAGCTCGCGGGCGATCGCGGCGAGCGGGCCGGCGCGGCGCGGCGCATGGCGGAGAGCTGGCAGCGGCTGGCAGGTGGGGCCCGGGAAACCCGGCCCGATATCGACCGTGCGGGCGCGGTGCTGGCGCTCGCCTATCCGGATCGCGTGGCCAAGGCGCGCCCCGGCAAGCCGGGCGAATTCCTGCTCGCCAACGGGCGCGGGGCCGCGATCGATCCCGCCGACGCGCTGGCGCGCGAGCCCTACCTGGCCGTGGCCGATCTCGCGGGCGGCGGTGCCGCGGGGCGCATCGTGCTCGCGGCGCCCTTAGACGAAGCCGCGATCGAGGACGAATTCGCCGATACGATCCGCGCGGAGGACGAGGTCCGCTTCGATCCCCAGACGCGCAGCGTGCGCGCCCGCCGGCTGCGCCGGCTGGGCAGCCTGGTGCTCTCCGAGCAGCAGGCCGCGGCCGTCGCGCCCGAGCTGCTGCGCGCGGCCCTCGTGGCCGGCATCCGCCAGCTCGGCGTCGCCTGCCTGCCCTGGAGCGACGAACAGAAGCGGCTGCGCGCGCGGGTCGAATTCCTGCGCGGGCTGGACCCGGAAGCCTGGCCCGACCTCGGGGAGCCTGCCCTCGCGGCGTCGCTGGACCGGTGGCTGGGGCCGTTTCTGTCGGGCAAGCGCAGCCTGGCCGAGATCGGCGCCGGCGATCTCGCCGCCGCGCTCGACGCGCTGCTGCCCTGGGCGCTGCGCCGGCGCCTGGACGCCGAGGCGCCGTCGCATTTCGAGGCGCCCACCGGTTCGCGCCTGGCGATCGACTACCAGGCCGAGGGCGGGCCAGCGGTCGCCGTGCGCGTGCAGGAACTGTTCGGGCTCGCGCAGCATCCGACGATCGGGCGCGGGCGCATCAAGCTGGCCCTCCACCTGCTGTCGCCGGCCCACCGGCCGGTGCAGGTGACACGCGACCTGCCCGGATTCTGGGCCGGCTCCTACAGGTCCGTGCGCGCCGAGATGAAGGGCCGTTACCCCAAGCATCCCTGGCCCGAAGACCCGCTGGCCGCCCCGCCGACGCGCCGCGCCAAGCCGCGCGGGTAGGGGGTCATCCTTCGACAGGCTCAGGATGAGGTGGAATGAAAAACGTCCTCATGCTGAGCCTGTCGAAGCATGAGCCTGTCGAAGCATGAGCCTGTCGAAGCATGAAGCCACTCAGATCACCACCCGCGCGCCGGCGTTGAGCAGGGCGCGGGCCAGGCTGAGCGCCGCCAGCATCGAGGTCCTGGCGTTGCCGGGCATCGGCTTGCCCAGGATCGTCATCTCCGATCGGCCGAAGGCGCCCTCGGCGACGATGCGGTGCTCGTTGCCGCCGACGCCGGGATCGGCCGACAGCACGACATCGGTCGCGTCGAGCCCCATCCCGGCAAGGCCGATCGCGGCGGCGACGTTGGCGTTTTGCGGATAGTCGCGCGCGGCCTGGCGCGCCTTGCCGCGGTAGAACACCGTCGCTTCCCTGACGCGGTCGAGGTCGATGGCTTTCTCCGCCGGCGTGCCCTTCCAGGCGGCGGGTTTCTTGCGCGAGGTGTAGGTGACGCGGTCGAGCCCGGCCAGCCGCGCGGCGGCCAGCACGTCGAGCCCGCCGACCGCGCCGGCCGGCAGCGTGATGCGCGCGTCCGCTTTCTCGGCTGCCGCCCGCAAGCGCCGCTCCAGCGCATCGTCGGCCAGCGCGCCGATCGCGATCACCACCAGGTCGGCCCCGCGTTCCAGCACGGCGGCGCCGTGCTCGCGCACGGCGCCGTGCCCCGCGCATTCGCCGATCAGGTCGGGCGCCGCCGCGACCAGCGCGTCGACGTCGCTCACGACGGCGACTTCTTTCGGCACGATCGCCCGCGTCTCGTCGACCCGCGCGGGTCTGACCAGCACCGCGCCCAGGCTGACGCCGTTGGCCGCGCCCTCGCGCCCGAGGATATCGACCACTGCCCGGCCGATGCCGCCGCAGCCGATCAGGCCGACCCGCTTCACGGCTCCCATGTCAGATCGCCAGCTTGGCGATCGCGGCCTCGTTCCAGCGCATGCCGTGGCCCGGGCGGTCCGGCACGACGATGTGACCCTTCTCGACCTTGTACGGCTCCTCGAGCACCGGGTCGGCCCAGTCGACCCACTCAAGGAAGTGCGCGGTCGGCGTGGCGGTCATCATGTGCGCGCTGACCTCGGGGAAGAGATGCGTCGACATCGGCACGCCATGCGCCTCGGCCAGGGCGGCGCAGCGCATCCAGGCGGTGATGCCGCCGATCTTGGTGGCGTCCGGCATCGCGTAGTCGCAGGCGCCGGCCGCGATCGCCTTGGCCATGTCCGACGCGGCCCAGAAATTCTCGCCGATCTGCACGGCGGTCTTCAGGTCGCGGGCGATCCTGGCGTTGCCGTCATAGTCGTCGGCGCGCGTCGGCTCCTCGATCCAGTAGAGGCCTTCGCCGTCCAGCGCGTGGCCGCGGCGGATCGCCTCGGGCACGGAGAGCGCCTGGTTGTAGTCGCTCATCACGATCGTGCCGGCCGGCACCGCGCGCTTGACGGCGCGCGCGACCGCCACGTCCTCCTCGACGGTCGGATAGCCGAGCCGGAGCTTGATGGCGGTGAAGCCGAACTCCAGCAGTTCGACCGCCTCGGCCGCCGTGCGCTCCGCCCCGGCGAGGCCGAGGCCGGTGCTGTTATAGGCCAGGACCGGCTTGGGCGCGCCGCCCAGGAGCCGCGCCAGCGGCAGGTCCGCCGCCTTGCCCAGCGCGTCCCAGCAGGCCATGTCGATCCCCGCGATGGCGAGCGTCACCAGCCCGGTGCCGTTCAGCAGCATGAAGCGCTTGCGCAGGTGCTGCTCGATCGCCGACGGCGCGGCCGCCATGCCCTTGATCAGGTCGATCATGTTCTCGATCAGCAACGCCATCGGCTTCAGCGCGGCATGGCTGGGCAGGAACACGTAGCTGATGCCGGTCACGCCCTGGTCGGTACTGAGGTCGATCAGCACCAGCGGCGCCTTGGTCACGCCGCCGCTGGCGGTGGTCAGCTGGCGCCGCATGGGCACGGTCACGGCGCGCGCGCGCAGCGCGCGGATCGTCAGCAAGGCGGGGGGCATGGGGCGCGTCCCTCGGCAATCAGCGGGGCCGCGATCATAGCGGCGGCCCGCCAGGGGCGCACGCCTGGCGGATGCCCAGCGGGCAGGCAGGGCGGCCGGGCTACTGGCCGGCGTAGGGATTGTCGGGCGTCACCAGCGCCAGCGCGACCGTGCGCGGCGTTTCGACCATGCTCCGGACGGCCGGGATCTTCGGCACGACGAGTTGGACCAGCGTGACCACGATCGCGCCCACGACGACGTCGCGCAGCAACTGCTTGCGGCGTTCGGCGCGACGGTCGTGGATGAAGATGCGGCGCTGCATGGTCGTCCTGACCATGGTTGTTCCCAGCCCGCAGCCTATGGTTAACCGGTTGATTTTTCGTTAATTGGTCGCGGTTAGAGCGACGCGAAAATCCGTCCAGGATGAAGGGCTTGCCCTAGACCACCAGCGCCATTCCGCCGCCCGCCGGGTCGGCGCCGCCCGTCACCTTGTCGCCGTCGATCATGATCGCGTGGACACGGGCCACGGTGAAGCTCTGGCTGCTGCGCGCGGTCTTGTAGCCCATCTGGGCGAGCGCCTCGCAGGTATAGCTGGGGATGCGGGCGCCGACGTCGATCACGTCGCTGGTGGCCGAGACGCGCTGGGCCGAGACGGCTTCCACCACGCTCATGCCGTGGTCGATGACGTTGACGATCACCTGGGCGATCGCCATCGGAATGTTCGAGCCGCCGGGCGCGCCGAGGACCAGGTGCGGCTTGTCGCCGCGGAACACGATCGTCGGCGTCATCGAGCTGACGCGGCGCTTGTTGGGCGCCAGCGACTGGGTGCGGCCGGGGCGCGGGTCGTAGCTGCCGAGCTGGCCGTTGTACATGAAGCCAAGGCCCGGCGTGACGACGCCGGACTGCATGCCGTTGGTGTGGGTCAGCGCGACCGCCATGCCGTCGCGGTCGAGCGCCGTCAGGTGCGTGGTGTCGGCGGCTTCCTTCGCCACGGCGCGCTGCACCTTCGCCCGGTCGCCGCGCTTGATCGCGGCCGCGTCGTCCGCCGCCGCCTTGCGGCCGATGATGTCGCCGAGCGGAGTCGGGGCCAGGCGCGGATCGGTGATCACCTCGTCCTTCAGCGCCTGGGCGCGCTTCATGGCCTCGGCCAGTACGCGGATGTAGTCCGGCGAATTGTGGCCCAGCGCCCTGAGGTCGAAATGCTCGAGCGTGTGCAGCATGCGCAGCACGATCGCGCCGCTGTTGGGTGGCGGCGTGACGGCGATGCGGTGGCCGCGATATTCGCCCCAGATCGGCTGCTCGACCTCGATCCTGTAGTTCGCCAGGTCCGCCGCGCCCAGGAACCCGTCGTTCTTCTTGAAGTCGGCGGCGATCGCCTCGGCGATGCGTCCCTTGTAGAACGCGTCCGGGCCGTTCGCGGCGATCTCCGCCAGCGTCCGGGCCAGGTCCGGGTTCTTGACCAGCGAGCCGGGTCGGCGCTGGGCGCCGTCGGCCTCGTAGAACAGCCGCGCGCAGTCCGGCGTGAAGCGCAGCTTGTCGTTGGTCGGCACGCGCCCCAGGCTGTCGTCGGCCATGCGGTAGGTGAACTCGAAGTTCTGCACGCGATACCCCTCGGTCGCCATGCGGATCGCCGGGGCCAGCACGTCCTTCCACGGCAGCCGGCCGAACTTCTGGTGCGCGTAGTGGAAGCCGCGCACCGAGCCGGGCACGGCGACCGACTTGTGCCCGACCTCGTTGATCTTCCCCTTGAGCACGAAGCCGAACCCGTCGCGGGTCTCGTACTCCAGCAGGTCCTCCCACATGCCCTCGCGCACCGCGCCCGGCGCCTGGGCCAGGAAGGTGATCGATTCGTGCGCGCCGCGCCCCGGGGCGTAGACCTGCATCACGCCATAGCCGCCGATGCCGCACATCATCTGGTCGAGCACGCCCTGCGCGAAGCCGGTGGCGATGGCGGCGTCGACGGCGTTGCCGCCGGCCATGTAGATGCGCGCCCCGACCTCGACGGCGTCGGGCTGCTGCCCGACGATCATGTTGCCGGCCATGCGGTGTCTCCCTTGCTTGGCGCTTCGATCCTAGCACCCGTCAGACGGCGAAACCCAGCAGCGTGAAGACGCCGAGCCCGGCGAAAATCGCGGCCGCCGCGGCGCGGATTGCCTTCATCGGCAGGCGCCCAGCCGCGAAGTCGCCGAACAGCACCGCCGGCACGTTGGCCGCCATCATGCCCAGCGTGGTGCCGATCACCACCGCCACCACCGAAGGAAAGCGCGCGGCCAGCGCCACGGTGGCGATCTGCGTCTTGTCGCCGATCTCCACCAGGAAGAAGGCGACCAGCGTGGCGACGAAGGGGCCGAAGCGGTCGAGCGGGCGATCGGCGTCGTCGGGCTTGTCGGGGATCAGCGCCCAGGCCGCCATCGACAGGAAGGACAGGCCCACCACCCAGCGCATCACGCCGGGCGTCATCAGATGCCCGAGGAATTGGCCGAACAAGCCCGCCAGCGCGTGGTTGGCGATCGTGGCCACAAGGATGCCGAGCGTGATCGCCAGCGGCCGGCGGAAGCGGGCGGCCAGCACGATCGCCAGAAGCTGCGTCTTGTCGCCGATCTCGGCGATCGCGACGACCAGCGTCGATACCAGGAACGCTTCCATGTCCGGAACCTGAGGCCCTCTCTCCCATGAAGTCGGGCCTTCTAGACCGACGCGTCAGCGCCTGCAACCCGCGCTGCCGCGCCAGCGGGCGGCGCGCGCGACACGCTCGACCTTGCGCCGCGGCCGGCCTAGGTTTCGGCGATGCAGGGCAACGCAAGCGAAGACGGGCGGCGATGGGCGCGCTGAGCGGACTGCGCGTCGTCGAGATGGCGGGAATCGGCCCGGCGCCCTTCACGGGTATGATGCTGGCCGACCACGGCGCCGAGGTGCTGCGCATCGACCGCGTCGAGCCGGCGGGGCTGGGAATCGCCGAAACCGATCCGCGGCGCGATCCCCTCGGGCGCGGCAAGCGCTCGGTCGCGCTCGACCTGCGCCGCCCGGAAGGCGCGGCGGCGGCGCTCGACCTGATCGCGCGCGCCGACGCGGTGATCGAGGGCTTCCGTCCAGGCGTGATGGAACGCCTGGGCTTGGGGCCGGATGCCTGCCTCCAGCGCAACCCGCGCCTGGTCTACGGCCGCATGACCGGCTACGGCCAGCACGGACCGCTGGCGCCGTTGGCCGGGCACGATATCGACTACATCGCCATCGCCGGCGCGCTGGGCGCGATCGGGCCCAAGGACGGCAAGCCGGTGCCGCCCTTGAACCTGGTCGGGGATTTCGGCGGCGGCGGCATGATGCTGGCCTTCGGCGTCGTGGCGGCATTGCTGCAGGTCGCGCGCGGCGGGCCGGGCCAGGTGGTCGACGCGGCAATGACCGACGGCGCCGCCCTGCTGACCGCCATGTTCCACGGTCTCGCCGCCATGGGCCTGTGGACCGGCACGCGCGGCGCCAACCTGCTCGACGGCGGCGCGCCGTTCTACGACACCTACGAAACCGCGGACGGCGGATATCTGGCGGTCGGTGCGATCGAGCCGAAGTTCTACGCGGCGCTGGTCGAAGGCCTGGGCCTTGCCGGCGCGGACCTGCCCGCGCAGATGGATCGCGCGAACTGGCCCAGGCTCAAGGCCCGCATCGCCGCTGCCATCCGCGGCCGGACGCGGGCGGCGTGGGAGGCCGTGTTTGCCGGCTCGGATGCCTGCGTGGCGCCGATCCTGAGCATGGACGAGGCGGCCCGGCATCCCCATAACCGCGCGCGCGCGACCTTCGTCGAGGCGTTTGGCCTGACGCAGCCGGCGCCTGCCCCGCGCATCGGCCCCGCGCCGCCGCCGTCGCCCGGCGCGCCGCCCATGCCCGGCGCGGACACGCGCCAGGCCCTCGCGGACTGGGGTTTTCCCGTAGCTGCGGTCGATCGGCTGATTGCCGAAGGCATCGCGGGCACCAGAAAATAGTCACGGATTCGTGATGCTGCGGCGCAGCATGGCCGATTGCCCGGCGAGTCGCCAGCGATTGCGATATAGTTGCATTCTTGTGAGCGACTTCACTGCGCAAGGCCGGCGTGGGCGATAGGGTACGCGCAGACGCTGATGGGGGTCGACCATGAAACAGGTTCTTTGCACCGCTCTGGCCAGCACCCTGCTGCTTGTCGCCGCGCCGACGCAGGCGCAGCAGTTCGCCTTCACGACCGGCGACCGGGTGATGCAGGGCTACAGTCCGCCCGCCACGAACGACGGCTACCAGGCTGGGGGCGGCGGCAACCCGGGCCAGGCACCGGACCTGTCGAACTCGCCCTACCAGAGCGGCTCGATCGCGAACACGGGACCCGGGCTGCAGGCCGCGGCCGGCCAAACCGGCGGCGGCAGCGGCGGGTCGGAAGCGTCGCTGTTCACCGGCGGCGGCAATAGCGGGGGCGGCGGCGCCGGCGGTAATGCGGTGATCCTGCGCACGGTGGGCGGCGACGGCGGCCCCAATGTGGCGCGTGTGGACTTGAACCGCACGCTGGAAAGCGCCCCCACCGCGGGTGGCGGCTCGAATGGCAAGCCGACGCTCAACCTTGGCCCCACCGCCGGCGACCAGAAGGGTGGCGCGCGTCAGGCCGACCCCGGCGCTGGCGCCGGCGGCAATAACACGGCGATCATGGGGAATCTTGCACCGGGCGTGGTTGGCAACAAATCGCCGGGGGCGATTCCCTGCCCGCAATGCAACCTGGCCCGCGTCGCGGGCAGCGGCGCCACGCTGGTGAACGCGGATGCGGCCAACGCGGCGGCGGCGGGGCGGGGCAACATCCTCGGCACGGCGGCGGCGCCGTCGACCGCGTTTGTCAATCCCTCGACTCCCTACACGTTCAAGTTCAACGCGCCGCAGACCCAGGCCTTTGCGAACCTGGGACCGGTGAACCCCAACCCGCAGCCGATCGCGCCGACCGCGGCGTCGTTGCAGACCATAAGGACGGTCTCGCCCTCGGTGTCGGCGGGCATGGCGGCGGCCAGCCTGAAGAGCATGCCGACCGGGTCCGTGACTGGCATCAATTCCGGGCTCGGCGCTGGACAGCTGAAGACGCTGCAGAGCGTGCCGAACATGAACAGCCTGATGCTGCGGCAGAAGCCCTAGGCTCAGGGGCGGCGGCGGGGCCTGTCCGAAATGCGCGCGGATGGCGGAAAGGGCGGAGTCTGGACGGCATGGTTGGCCGCGCTGGCGCTGGCCTTGGCCGTTAGCGCTCCGGGAGCGCTGGCGGCCGATGCGCCGCTCGGCGAATGCGACCGGCTCGCGGCTCACCCGGCCGATCCGCAGCGCCTGACCGATGGCGTGCAATACGACTTGATGGACTGGCGCAACGCCATCCGCGCCTGCACCGACGCGCTGAAAACGAGTGCGAACTCTCCGCGCCTGCATTTTCAGCTTGGCCGAGCGCTGCTGCGCGGGCAGCGGCGCGACGAGGCGCTGCCGCACTTGCTCGAGGCGGCGGACAAGGGGCATCTCGCCGCCTATGCGCTGCTCGGCAACATCTACACCGGCGACCTGCGCAATCCGACCGAAGGACTGAAGTGGTTGCAGCGCGGGATCGAGCGCGGCGACGACACGTCGCGCCTGGTGCTGGGCGAGATGTACGTCGACGGCAACGGCATTCCGCGCAACATGGCCGAGGGGCTGAGGCTGCTCGAACCCATGGCAAACAAGGGCGTCGCGCTGGCCATCTACAAGATGGGCGTGATCTACCTGTTCGGCGACAACGCGCTCGGCCGCGACTACGCCAAGGCCCTCTACTGGTACCAGCGCGCCGCGGCGCTGGGCGTCGCGCGGGCGCAGAACGATATCGGCTACATGGTCGAGAACGGGTTCGGCATCGCCAAGGACCCCAGGCGCGCGGCCGACTGGTACCGCATCGCCGGCGAGCAGGGCTGGGGCAAGGCCCAGGTCAATCTCGGGCGGATGTACGAGTCCGGAAGCGGCGTGCCGCAGGACCTGAAGGAGGCGCTCTACTGGTATCGGCTCGCCGCCGACTCCACGCTGGAAGAGGATCGCGCCGCCGGCCGCGCGCGGGTCGAGGCGATCCGCAAGCGCGTCGAGCCGACGCAGATCGCCGAGGTCGATGCCCGCGCGAACAAGTGGCGCAAGCTGGCGGCGGAGGAAACCGTCGCCAAGCTGCCGACGCCGATCGATTCCGGCTACCGCCCGCCGACCGACGTCGCCGCCGTCGACCAATCCTATCGTCCGCCGACCGGCCCCGGCTCGGCCGCGGCCGCGGCCGCGGGCTCTAGCGCCGCGCCAGCCGCCATCGACAAGACCTATGCGCCGCCGAAGACGATCGAAATCCAGGGCATGACCGCGAAGCTGCTGGCGTCGGCCAACGCCAACCTGCGCGCGGGGCCGGATGCCAGCACGCCGATGGTCGGGCGGCTGAGCGCCGGCCAGGAGGTCGCGGTTACCGGGCGCGTGGTCGGCGGCAACTGGATGGTGATCGCACACGAGGGCAAGACGGCCTATGTGCTGGGCACCCTGCTGAAGGAGCCGCAGCCGACCCAGGCAGCCGCCGCGCCGGTCGCGGTGATCGCGCCGCCCACCGGCGTCCAGCCCACCGGCGTCCAGCCCACCGGCGTCCAGCCCGCCCGCGCCCAGCCAACCGCGCCGGCCAGGCCGGCCGGGCCGGCGGCGGCGCCGGGAACCATCGTGGTTGGGACGACCGGGCAGCCGCCGGTGGCCGTGCCGTCGGAAGTCGACTTCGGCGCCTACTACGCCTTGGTGATCGGCAACAGCAGCTACCGTTTCCTGCACGGGCTGAAGACGCCGCGGGCGGACAGCGAAGCGGTCGCCGCGCTGCTGGCGCGCGATTTCGGCTTCAAGGTGACGCTGCTGAACGACGCCACCCGCGGCGACATCATCGGCGCGCTGGCGAAGATGCGCGCCAACCTGAAGTGGAACGACAACCTGCTCGTCTACTACGCCGGCCACGGCATCGTCGACACGGCGACGGAGCGCGGCTACTGGCTGCCGGTGGACGCCGAGGAGAAGGTGCCGACCAACTGGATCTCCACCGCCGACATCACCGACATGGTGCGCGCGATCGAGGCCAAGCACGTGATGGTCGTGGCCGATGCCTGCTATTCCGGCACGCTGATGCGCGACACGACGGCGCGGATCGACACCGCGCGCGACCGCATGGTGTGGCTGCGCCGGATCATGGCCAAGCGGGCCCGCACGGTCCTGTCCTCCGGCGGCAACGAGCCGGTGCTCGACAGCGGGGGCGGCGAGCATTCCGTGTTCGCCAAGGCGTTCCTCAACGCATTGACCGAGAGTGGCGAGGTGATCGACGGCGTCAGCCTGTTCGAGCAGGTGCGCCGGCCGGTAGTGCTCAACTCGGACCAGACGCCGCAATACGCGGACATCCGCAATGCCGGCCATGACGGCGGCGAGTTCGTGTTCGTGCGGCCGAAAAAGGTGTTCGACGCGCCGGACCGCGCGGCGAACTAGGCTTAGAGCGCCGACAGCATCAGCTCGCGCTTGGCCTTGTGTTCGCTGGCCGAGATCAGGCCCGATTCCAGGAGCTGGTTGAGCAGGATCAGCCCGTCGCGCGGCGCCATCTCGCTGGGCGTGATCTTCGCCAGCGCCTGGGCGCGGCGCTGCACGAATTCCTGCTGGGTGATCTTCTTGTCGCGGAACAGCCGGTTCGCCGATTCCAGCTCGACCGCGATGCCGCCGCCCGGCGCGGTTCCCAGGATCTGCTGTTCCTTCAGGTCATACTCGTCCTGCGTGATCAGCTTGCGGCGCAAGAGGTCCTTTAACTGGTCGAGGCGCGCCTGCGGGCTGGGCTCCGCGCCGGCCGGGGCCGTCGCGCGCGCCGCCGCCGGCGCGGCCGCGGCGGGTCGCGCGGGCCGAGCGGCGGGCGCGGCCGGCTGCGGCGCGGCCGGCTGCGGCGCGGGCGGGGCGACGGCGGCGGCCTGCTGGACCGGCGCGGTTTCCGCCGACGCGGGCGGGGCGGCGGCAACCGGCGTGCCGACGCCGCCCGCGCTCGCCAGCCGGCATTCCACCTCCACCCGGTTCGAATCGCGGTAGCGCCAGTAGACCGGGAAACCCAGGGCCGGCGCGATATGCGACTGCAGCGAGGAAGCGTAGAGATTGGCGAAGCGGTCCTCGCTCACCAGCACGACCGCCAGATCGCCGAAATCGCGATGATAGGCGATCTCGCGGCCCATCACCGTGATGTTGTAGCTCCACGAGATCGGGCTGCCGCCGGTGCGCCGCTCGGTGATGTACGAGCGGAACGCGGCGCCGGGCACCAGCTTGCGCAGATCGGCGAAGGAGGACGGGATGCTGCTCATGCTGCGGTCCTGGCCGTCGATGCGCTCGTGCTTGGCGATCGTCGTGCCCATGGCGAAGAGCGGCTTTTCGTAGGAGTTCTGCTGCGCGCCGGTGAGCACTTCGACGGCGACCTCGTCGTTGCTGCTCTTGGCGACTCGATACTCCTCCTGGTAGACGCGCCCCGTTGCATCCACGCAGGAGAACGCGTAGCGCGCGCCTTGCGGCGGCGGGCGCATCTCGAACTGCCCCTGGGCGTGCGTGGGCACGGCCGGGGCCAGCACCGCCCCCGCAAGCAGGATCGACACAAGCGTGCGCCGCCGCGCCGCTTGTCTTAAACTCGCTTGCAGCATGGCCGCGATACTAACGCGGCCGAACCATGTTCGCCAGTTGCGGGAGAAGACGCTGTTCAGCAGGGGCACGATGCCGCGCTATGCAGGAATGGCGTTCCGGAATGGCGCGGCGGCGCTGGCGATGCTGCTCGGCGCGATGGCGCAGGGGCCGTCCGGGGCGGCCGAGGCGGATGCAGCCCCCACCTGGGAGCGGGCCCAAGTGGCCCTGCCGCGCGAGCTGACCGGCCAGCGGCCCGTCCTGGGGCTGATGGCGGATGCCGAGGTGCTCGCGGCGCTCGCGCGCATTCCGCCGGCGCCGCGGGTCGCGGTGGTTCTGCTGATGCATGGCTGCAATGGCATCGGCATCGAGGAGACCAATGCGCGCCTGTTCCTGCTGGAGCAGGGCTACGCGGTGTTCATGCCCGACAGCTTCGCGCGGCCCGGCCGGCAATCGAACTGCGCGACCACGATCGGCGCGACCGCGCTGGCGCCCATCGCGCCCAGCCTGCGCCTCGACGAGATCGACTACGCGCTCGCCCGCCTCGCCGCGATGCCCTTCGTCGACCGCGTCTTCCTGGCCGGGTCGAGCGAAGGCGGCCAGGCGGTCGCAAGCCAGGCGCGCAGCCCGCTGCCGCTCGCGGGCATCCTGGTGCTGTCGTGGCACTGCCAGGGGCGCGTGCCGTTCGCCGGCATCCAGGCGCCGCGCGACGTGCCCGTGCTCGCAATCATCGGCGACGACGATCCGTGGTATCGCGCGCGTTCCGGGCGGCATTGCGGCCAGGTCTTCGAGGGCCGCCCGGCCGCCGAGTCCATCGTGCTGCCCGGCAGCGGCCACTCGATCTTCAGCGCCGCCGATGCCGGCAATGCGCGCCGCGCCCGGGCGGCGATCGCCGATTTCCTGAAGGCGCACTGACCGGCGCTACTCGTCCGCCAGCCAGGCCGCCTCGTCGACGATGCGGCAGCGCTGGCCCGAACGCTGGCACATGGCGAGCGCCTCGTCCCGCACGGCCTCGATCGGCTGCGCGTCGGCGCGCCAACCGAAGGCGCTGCCGGGGCCAAGCGCGAAGGCCTTGTTCGGCTGCCGGGCGTCGGCATAGGCGGCGAAGGCGGTGCGCGCCTGCTCGGTCAGTCCGGCCGGCTGGGCATGCCGCGGGCGCGGCGGGCTCGCCGGCAGCCCCAAGCCGCGCAGGAACGCATCGGCCTGCAGTCGCCAGGCCTCGATGCCGGCGATGAACAGGCGGTGGCCGTCGTCGCGGAACGCCGGCGTCAGCACCAGCGCCGCCGGCGCGCCGGCCCCCACATAGGCGGCATGCATCGCGCGCGCGAGCGAGGGCGGGAAGGAGCGGTCGTTCTCGGCATAGATCCACAGGCTCGGCACGCGCGCCGTCCGCCCGAAGGCGCCCACGGCCGCCACCAGCTTCTCGGGCTCGCACACCGCGTTGCGCTCGGAAAAATGCCCGCGCCCGCCGGCGAAATCGATCACGCCGATCAAGCCTGGCGGCGGCGCCGCCGCGAGCGCCAGGGCGGCGAAGCCCCCGGCCGACTGCCCCACCACGAGCACGCGGCGCGGATCGACATGAGGCTGCGCAGTCATGTAGCGGATCGCTTCGGCCAGATCGCGCGCCGATTCGAGGCCGACCTCGACATAGCGGCTCCGGCCGCACGGCCCGTTCGATTCGGCGAACATCCCTTCCGACGAGCCGTAGCCGCGCCGCAGGAACGCCAGCACCGCCATGCCGCCGCTCGCCAGGTCGGCGGCGACGGCGGCATACTGGTCGACCGAGTATTGCTGGCGCTGGGCCTGCGATCCCGGCGTGCCGTGCGCGATCACGACCAGCGGGTAGGCGCCCGGCGCGCGCGGTCGTATTTCCATCGCCTCGAGGGCGAGGACCTGGCCGTCGAACTGGGCCGGCAGGCGGAAGTAGCTGCGCACGAGCGGCGGCGACCCGTTCTGGGCGGCGGCCGGCTGCGGCAGGATGACCGACAGGCCGACCGCCAGAATCGCGAGCAGCGCGGCGCGACATCCTGTTGCGGCGAACACGATCATGCAGCGACGAGGGATAGCACGGGTGGCGGCTGCTTAGCGATCCTCGATCTCCGCCACCTCGCTGACCACGTCGCAGTTCCGCCCGCCCTTCTGGCAGTTCGCCAGCGCCGCCCGCCGCGCCTCGTCGCGCGCGCGGGGACTGGCCGCCCAGCCGGTCAAACCGTCGCCCGAACTTGCGAACGCCTTGTAGGGCAGGGGTGACAGCAGATAGGCTTGAAAGACGGCCTGGCCATTGGCGCCAAGCCCGGCCGGCATCGCCGGCGCCGGCGCCGGCGCGAGCGTGGGCAACCCATGCTGGCGGAGGAACGCGTCGAGCGGCTCGCGCCATGCCGCGCCGCCCTCCATGAAGACGCGATGGCCGTCGCGCCCGATCGGCGGCAGCATCGCCAGGGTCGCCTTGCCGCCGGGGCTCACGTAGGACTGGTACATTTGCCGCGCCAGCGCGGCGCTGAACAGCCGGTCGTTCTCGGCATAGATCCACAGCGTCGGCAGCTTGCCGGCGGCGCCGAAGCTGCGCACCGCCTCGATCAGACGGTCGGGCTGGCACACCTTGCCCGGCTCGGCCGGATCGCCGCCCCGCCCGCCGGCGAAATTGACCACGCCCAGGACGCCCGGCGGGGGCGTGGTAGCCAGGGCCAGCGCGTTGATGCCGCCCACGGAATCGCCGACGACCAGGATCCGCGCGCGGTCGACCCCGGGCCGCGCGGCGGCGGCGGCAACCGTCGCGACCAGATCGCGCGCGCCGGCGCGGCTTGCGTCCAGGTAGCGCGTCGCCTCGCAGGTGCCGTCGTTCTCGGCGTATTGCCCCTGGGACGTGCCATAGCCGCGGCGCATGGCGACGACGGTGACGAAGCCGCGCCTGGCAAACGCGAGCGCCCGGCTGGTCATGCCGACCGCGCTCTGCGCCCGGCGCTTGTCCTCGCCGCCGTCCTTGCCGTGGGCGATCACCGCCAGCGGAAAGGGGCCGGCGCCGCGCGGCCTTATCTCCATCGCCTCCAGCTTGATCGATGCGCGGTCGATGGTGACGGGCAGTTCGAAGAAGCTGCGAACGAGCGCCGGCTGCGGGCCGGCCGCGGGTTGACCCCGGGCGACGGGGACCATGGCGGCCAGCGCAAATGCTGCCCCCAGGATGCGCGATGCGGTCGACCGCCAAGCCATCGGTCTCTCGTCCGGTCTGATCACATCCTATAGATGATCCAGGGACCGCCCCGCTTCAAGGTCTTGCCGGGAAGGCCGCGCAGCGCCTATAGCACGCGGCATGGAACGCCACCTTCGCGGCCCCGGCCCGGTTCTCGCGATCAGCCTGGGGATCATCGGCACGGTGCTGGCCTCGCAGTATCTGGGCGGGCTCGAGCCGTGCATCCTCTGCTACTACCAGCGCTACCCCTGGTACGCGATCATCGCGCTGATGGTCGTGGCGCTGGCGCTGCCGGCGCGCGGCCAGGCCGTGCTGCTGGGCGCGGCGGCGGTCCTGTTCGCCCTGGGCACCGCGATCGCGTTCTACCATGTGGGCGTCGAGCACAAGGTCTTCGCCGGGCCCGCGGCCTGCGGCTCGGCGACCATCACCGGGCAGAGCGTCGACGCGCTGCGCGCCCAGATCGTGGGCAAGCCGGTCGTGCGCTGCGACCAGCCGGCCTGGGCGCTGTTCGGGATTTCCATGGCCGGCTACAATCTCGTCGCGTCGGCGGCCATGGCGGCGTTCAGCCTCTGGCTCGCCCGCACTGCATGGAAGGGGCGCCCATGACGGACCGGCCGGACCAGGAACCCGCATCGCCGGCGCGGACCGCCGAGCGGATCATGCCCGGCGATCTGTCGCGCGACGGTTTGATCGACCGCATCATCCGCGTCGACCAGGCCGGCGAATACGGCGCGGTGCGCATCTATGCCGGGCAGCTCGCCGTGCTGCCCGAAGGCCCGGCCAAGGACGCCATCCGCGCGATGGCGAAGCAGGAGGCCGATCACCTCAAGGCCTTCGACAAGCTGATGGTCGAGCGCCGCGCGCGGCCCACGGCGCTGCAGCCCCTGTGGCATGTCGCCGGCTTCGCGCTGGGCGCCGCCACCGCCCTGCTGGGTCCGCGCGCGGCAATGGCCTGCACCGTCGCGGTCGAGGAGGCGATCGACGAGCACTATGCCGCCCAAGCTGCCCAGCTTGGCGACGACGAAAAGGCGCTGCGCGGCACGATCGAGGAATTCCGCGCCGACGAGATGGAGCATCGGGCCACGGCGCTGGAGCACGAGGCCGAGCGCGCGCCCGCCTATCCGCTGCTGTCGGCGGCGATCAAGACCGGTTCGCGCCTGGCGATCTGGCTGTCGGAGCGGGTGTGACGTGAACGACGCGGCCGGCCGCATCCACCCGACCTCCACGGGCGGATTGATCCTGCCCTACAAGGGCGCGCTGCCGACGATCGGCAAGGACGTGTTCATCGCGCCGACGGCGACGGTGATCGGCAACGTGACGATCGGCCACGGATCGAATGTCTGGTTCAACGTGCTGATCCGCGGCGACGACCACTGGATCAAGATCGGCGAGCGCACGAACCTGCAGGACGGCACGGTCGTCCACCTGAGCAAGGACTCCGCGCCCACCTTCATCGGCTCGGACATCACGATCGGCCACGGCGCGATCATCCATGGCTGCACGCTTTACGACCGCTGCATGATCGGCATCGGCGCCATCGTGCTGGATGGCGCCGTGGTGGAGACCGGCGCGATCGTTGGGGCAGGGGCCGTCGTGCCGCCCGGCAAGCGCGTGCCGGCGGGCGAGATGTGGGCGGGCTGCCCGGCCAAGAAGGCACGCGAGGTCCGGCCCGAGGAGCTGGCGTACATCGACCGCAACGCCGCGCATTACTGCGGCCTGGCCGGCGAGTACCTGAAGATGCGCCGGGCGCTGGTGCCCGGGATGTAGGCGGCGGCCGGTTCGAGGCGGAGCCCATCATCCTTCGAGACGGCCGCTCCGCGGCCTCCTCAGGATGACGCGAAGGAATGGCGCTCCACCACGCCGCGTCATCCTGAGGAGCGACCGCAGGTCGCGTCTCGAAGGATGAAAGGACGCATAAAAACCATTGTAATTCAATGGTCTTAGCCGCTGGACGGCGGCCTCCCGGCTTGACTCAAGGGGCGGGCGGCCCTATCCACACCGCCATACAACAGCCCGTTCTCGAGAAGGTTCGCGCATGTCCAGCATCGGGGTGCCGGTCGAGCGCCGCAAGAGCGTCGCGGTCAGGATCGGCAACGTCACCATGGGCGGCGACCATCCGGTGATGGTGCAGTCCATGACCAACACCGACACCGCCGACGCCGAGGGCACGGCGCGCCAGGTGAAGGCGCTGGCCGATGCCGGCTCGGAGATCGTGCGCATCACCGTCAACAACGAGGACGCCGCCAGGGCCGTGCCGCATGTCCGCGAGAAATTGGACAAGATGGGCTGCGACGTGCCGCTGGTGGGTGACTTCCACTATATCGGCCACAAGCTTTTGACCGAATATCCCGCCTGCGCCCAGGCGCTGGCGAAGTACCGCATCAATCCCGGCAATGTCGGCTTCCGCGAGAAGAAGGACAAGCAGTTCGGGATGATGGTCGAGGTCGCGATCAAGAACGACAAGCCGGTGCGCATCGGCGTCAACTGGGGCAGCCTGGACCAGGAACTGCTGACCCGGATGATGGACGAGAATTCCAAGAGCAACGCGCCCAAGGACGCCGTCGACGTGATGCGCGAGACGATGATCGTCTCGGCGCTGGAGAACGCCAGGGCGGCCGAGGAGATCGGGCTGGCGCGC